>JBLIIB010000066.1:0-15086 GCA_047634795.1 Candidatus Azotimanducaceae bacterium
CAAAGCCTGTACTCGATCATCGTCAGGTATTTTGGACGCGTGGTCGACGCCCATTTCGAATGTGTGAAATCGGCTTCTAGCCATTGCCGCAAAGCGTTTTTGGCTGTTTGTGCCCAGAGATTTGTCGCTGCACCCAAGGTTCCACAGTTCATTAGGCGATAATTCAGCTTTCGTCATTTTTTTTCTGCTCTTCTCTTCTCTCCTTGAGCGCTGGATAGATGATCAGCATAAAAAGCCCGAGACCAATAAATAACCCGAAGGTGAGTCCAAAAATGATGAATTCCATGAAAGCCACAAATTTTTTATTTAAGTGACCAGTTTAGCCTGAAATCTAGTTTTGGTTGAAAAATAATTTACAATGGAGCGCAATTCTGAAGAGTCGTTGCGCCATTATTTTCTTGTTAGAAATCGAGCATTATGTAAAAAAGCTGTCCCTGCTGATTTTTTTCAGTTTGGCTCAGGTTGCCCCTGCGCTCGGCGCAGACTTTTCGACCTCGTTTGAAACGCAGTTCGTGAGGCCGCTCATCGACGACACGCCGGGTGCCGCGCTTGTTGTTGTGGAAAACGGGCGTGTCGTCCTGGAGAAGGTCTACGGGGTGAAGGCCGATGGCAAATCTCAGCCTGTGACCAAGCAAACATTGTTTCGTATCGCCTCTTTGTCCAAAACCATCGCTTCCGCGGCTGCATCGCGACTGGTTGAAGACACATCCGTAAGCTGGAACACCCCCCTTAAGAGTAATCTTGCGAATTTGAAGTTCAAGGAGCCCAGGTTCGGGGCTGAGATTAGCCTTGAGCACCTGATGTCTCAGTCGACCGGCCTGATGCCTCACGCCTATACCAACCTAATCGAAGAGAATATGTCCTTTCGCCGCATTGTTGATCGACTGGATCGTGTCGATTTTGTCTGTCGACCGGGTAGTTGCTATGGCTATCAAAACGTTGCGTTTTCATTGCTGGCGGACCTCGTGAAAGTAGAGACCTCTCTGGATTACGCGACTTACGTTGATCAGCAGCTGTTTACGCCGTTATCGATGGATCGAGCGTCATTTGGACACTCAGAATTTGTGGACGATGTTGATCATGCGACCCCCCATGTCTGGAATGGCAAGCGATGGCGTGCTGTCCGAACCACGTCGCACTACTACAAGGTGCCACCGGCGGCAGGTGTCAATGCGAGCATTGTTGATATGAGGAACTGGCTGTTGGCACAACTTGGGCAACAGCCCGAGGTACTGTCGCGGCAGATGCTGGATGCTATGCAGCGGGGCGTTATTCGAACCTCTCGCTACCAAGCTCACTATCCGTACCGGAAAATGCTGGGGAAGGTCTACTACGGATTGGGTTGGCGGGTGTTTGATTACGGCGACAAATCGGGTTTTGTTCATCATGGCGGCTACATCAAAGGTATGGTCAGCACGATGGTTTTTCACCCAGAAAGCCAAACGGGATTTGTTCTGTTGACCAATTCTGAGCCCAGAGGTGTCAACGAGCTGGTCCTTGATTTTGCTGAATCTTATGGTCGATATCTGAACGCTCGAGCGAGTCTGGCGGAACTATAGTCTGGTGGAGCAATAGTCTCGCTGAACGATGGTCCGGAGACGCCACCGTGGCCTAGGGCGAACAGATAAAGCAACCTCTCCCTAAACTCAATAGTGTCGGATTCCGCTCGGGAACCTCTGCTTAACGTGTATGTGGGTCGGGCCACGTTGGTCGGGCCACGTTGGTCGGGATTCGCCGCGTTCGGGCCGCACCAAAACATGCGCGACTCAACCTTGTCCTTGCCCGCGCGGCCCGACAAGAATATCCATTTAATCAGAGCTTCCCTAGTTGCTGAGAAACTCTACCCAATTCCCGTCGGGGTCTTCGACTATCGATATTTTCACGCCCGGGCGGATCTCCGTGACCGGTACGCTAACCTTGTGTCCTGCTGCGCTGCAGGCATCGGTGATTTCGTCAAGGTTATCGACCGATATGGTCCAGTAGCGATATCCCGTGGCGCCGTTGATACCACCCGGCGCTGCCTTAGCTGCAGGCGCTTTATCAAAGTGCACAATTTTAATCATCGTGTCACCACACCAAAGCCTGTGCATGGTTGAGCCACCTGGCATGGGTGTTGTGGCTTCAAACCTCAAGCCAAGCAGGTCACGATAAAAAGCCAACATCGGTTCAGGGTTGGTGGTGACGATGCCGAGGTCAATGGCTTGTTTCTTCAATGAGATGGGCAAAAGAATGGCTCCCTTATGGTCTTGGTCTTGATTAAGTTAAGTTGATTGAGAGGTTATCCCATAGTTAATGTTCATGAACAACTATCAGCGCATGCAGGGAGTTCCCCAGCTATGTTACAAAGAAGGGTGAATACTAAAAATGCCGGGACTATCTTGATGGCAGTTCCGCTTGACGATAGTTCGGGCTGCAGACAGGCCGACGCTAAATGGATAGTCACGCGGCAGTGAATTGCTACTAAGCCAGTACTAATTTGGTACTAAATCAGCGCTAAGTCAGCGCTAAATCAGCACAACAGGAGTGAGTGATGCATGATCTTGTGATTCGAAACGGATTGGTCGTTGATGGAACGGGTGCAGATCCCGTTGCTCAGGACATAGCGATAGATGGGAATCAGATTGTTGCGATGGGGTCCTTAATCGGAGAAGGCCAGCGAGAAATCGATGCGGCGGGCCACATTGTGACTCCCGGTTTTGTTGATGTGCACACCCACCTGGATGCGCAGATTGGATGGGATCCGATGCTGACGCCGATTAGTTGGCATGGCGTGACGACTGCTCTGCTCGGTAATTGTGGTGTTACCTTTGCGCCCTGTAAGCCAGATGATCGCGAATTTCTCGCAGCGATGATGGAAACGGTTGAAGATATTCCTCGAGAGGCGATCATGACCGGACTTTCCTGGAACTGGGAACACTATGGAGAGTATCTCGACGAACTTGATACCCTTAATCCTGCTATCAACGTGGCGGGCATGATTGGACATTGTGCACTTCGCTACTATGTCATGGGCGAGCGCGGCGTGGATCAGGCGCCAACGGAAGAAGAGAAGAAAGAAATGTCCGCCATCGTCAAAAAAGCGATCGAAGATGGCGCGGTTGGATTCTCCACTTCCAGATTCCTCGGCCACTACATTCCTGATGGGCGTCATGTCCCAGGCACCCATGCAGAGCACGACGAACTGGAAGCGATTGCAAAGGTCGTCGGTGAAAAGGGCGGATTGATGCAAAACGTCACGCGTTTCGGTTCTGACTTTGATAGTGAAATGGAACTCATCAAAAAGGAAGGCGCAAACGCCCGCGTTTTGTTTAGTCACGGTACGGGCCGAACGGTGAGTTATGGTGACAAGGTTGAAGATCAAGTGATGGCCATGCGCGAGAAAGGCATGGACGTCAATGCGATCGCAATTCCGCGATCTTCTGGGTTTGTGACGGGTCTGCAGGCTTACCTGCCCTGGAAAGGTGGCCCTTGGTCAGAGTTGGCAGAGTTGTCATTCGATGAACGGCTTGAAAAGATCAAAGATGGCGCATTTGTCGAGAAATTGGTTGCGCGCGGCAAGGAAAGAGGGCCTCTCATTGAGGCGGAGCAGATTTTCTACCTCGGTAATGGTGATAAGCCGAACTATATCGGCGGACCCGCAGACAGCCTTCAGGCATTGGCAGATAGTAAAGGTGAACATCCGGTCGAGACCTTTATTCGTCTCTCGTTGGAATCCGAGGGCAAAGGCCTTTTCACTTTACGCTTCTTTAACCAGAATATGGATGCGCTGGCCAAGGCCATTACCAGTGAATTCTGCCTGCCGAGTCTCGGTGACGCCGGTGCTCATGTGAGTCAGATCATGGACTCAGGGTGGGCAACCTTTGTGATGACGCATTGGCATCGCGATTCTGGGCTTTTTACGCTGCCGGAGGTCGTGCGGCGCTTAACTTCTGCACCTGCCAGAATCATTGGTCTGAAGGATCGGGGCACGCTCGCGATTGGCCAGAAGGCAGACATTAATGTGATCAATCTGGAAGCGCTGTCAGAGCGAATGCCTGAAATTGTGAATGACTTCCCTGGCGGTTCGTCGCGCTTTATCCAAAAAGCGCGCGGCTATCGTGCAACGGTTTGTAACGGTCAGGTTATCCTCGAAAACGACCAGCACACCGGTGCAAGAAGTGGCGAAGTGTTGCGGCATGTGAGCTAGCCAACTCGCGGATTACGACTCGCCTTAAATTATCTCGCTACGTTGTATCCCGGGATTGCCTGTCAAGCGGCGGTCAGCCCGGGTTTTCCATCCGTTTCCCTGCTCTATTCATCCAGCTTATTCATCCAAGCCGTAAAATTCGCCGTATAACTTCAGGATTAGCGACGAAGGATCGTTTGGGTGGGGCGAAGTGTTTCAAAAAGTAACACTTCACTGTTAAGATGCGCGCAAGAGATACACCACCCCAGAGCCATATAGACCAAGGGTTTTAGCTGCTCCAGCGACGGATTTGAGTCGTCTGAATGCCACAATCCCCTCCTTAAGCAGGAGTTAGTCGAGTAAGAAATATTGACAGCAGGCCACTAGGCGGCTGATTTCGGGGTGAGAAGACAAAAGAACATCATCTCCCCAATAAACAATAGACGTTAGTTCCGGTGCTCACTGGCATCAGGGATGCGTTGGTTTGGAGTTTTCTTGAGCAATAAGCATTTATTCGTCAGCGTTTGTATTATGGCTATGGCTGTCTGGGTCTTCTCCGGAGAGTTTGCGCACAACACCGTGACCGCCGAGGAACCCTCTGACAATGCTTTTGATCGCTCAAAAGCATTGTCATCAACGAGTGAAAGTGATCAGCGTGCTCTCGTTCGGGGTGTTAAGAGTGTCGCTGAGCGTCAGACCGTACATCTCGCTGTGCGCGGCCAAACTCGGGCTAATCGGGTTGTTCACGTGAAGGCCGAATTGTCAGGCAAAATTACTGCGCTGCCGGGCGTAAAGGGCCGACGTGTAGAAAAAGGTGATCTGCTGTGCCGAATCGCGATAGATAACCGCCAGAACGAATATCAACAAGCCGTCGCTGAGTTAGAAAGTGCCCAGTTAGAGTTTGATGGTTTTGTTGACCTCAATAAGAAGGGATTGCAATCCGAAGTGGTGCTGGCCAAGTCCAGAGCGTCGCTGGCGCAGAGCAAGACTGAAGCCAGACAGGCAGAACTGGCTTTGAGTAAGACGAAATTGGTGGCGCCTTTTGAGGGAGTCATTTCAGACCAACTGGTTGAAGTCGGCGATTTCCTGAGCCCGGGCGCAACGTGTGTCAGCCTGATTGAAGTTAATCCGATTTTGGTGGCGGGGCAGGTTTCAGAAAAAAATGTACTTAAGTTGGCGCTCGGTGATGAAGTTCAGGTGGCGCTAGTTACGGGTCAAACGTTAGCGGGTTCCGTGAGCTTCATTGGGCACGCGCCGGATCAAACTACACGTACGTTCCCGATTGAGGTCACGGTGTCCAACCCGGGGGCCGGAATTCGTGCAGGTCTGACGGCTGAGATGAATGTGCCGGTGGGGGAAGAAGAAGTTCACCTCATTTCACCTGCCTCCATGGTACTCAATGATCTGGGCGAAGTCGGTGTGCGAATCATGATGGATTCGAATCGGGTTCGGTTTGCTAAAGCCGAGGTTGTAGGCGAATCGCCACGCGGTATTTGGGTGAAGGGCTTACCGACCTTTATCAATCTGATAACAGTGGGACATGAAGAAGTGTTTGAGGGTCAGTACGTGAAGATGGATTTCACGCCGATCACGACGCTTGTTCGAAATTAAAGACCTAACGCTCCTGTGAACTTTATTAGCGGTGCCATTAATCGAACCCGAACCGTGCTGTCGCTATTGGCGGCAATTATGTTCGCCGGTGTTATGTCCTATAGCGCCATTCCCATTGAAATGGATCCTGACGTTGCGATCCCCATTATCTTTGTCATGGTGCCGCACGAAGGAATCTCGCCTGAAGATGCGGAGCGCTTGTTGGCTCGGCCCATGGAACTCGAATTACGCACCCTTGAAGGGGTTAAAGAACTCAACAGCTATGCAGGGGAGGGTGCTGCGACTCTGATTATCGAGTTCGACTCCAGTTTTAACCAGGATCAGGCACTGGCAGATGTGCGTGAAGCGGTTGATTTTGCCAAGGCTAAAATTCCCAGTTCGGCAGAAGAGCCGATTATTAAAGAAGTTTCTGCTTCGGACTTCCCCATTATTACGGTCAGTGTTGGCGGAGAAGGTATCCCTGATCGTGTTCGCTATCGGCTTGCGCGACAATTAAAAGACGAAATTGAATCGATCACCGAGGTGCTAGAAGCGCGCCTCGAAGGCGATCGAGAAGATCTATTGGAGGCGCTAATAGATCCTGCTCAACTTGAAGCCTATGGCATCAGTAATGAAGAATTGCTGTCGGCCGTGGCGAGAAACAATCGTCTCATTGCGGCAGGCTCCGTTGATACGGGTCGAGGCAGTTTTTCGGTAAAAATCCCCGGTGTGATTGAATCCGGTCGAGATGTTTTGTCAATCCCCATCAAGGCGACCCCGGACGGTGTGATAACTATTGAAGATGTGGTGACGCTGCGTCGTACGTTTAAAGATGCCGAGGGCTTTACCCGTACCAACGGTTCCGATTCCGTTGCTATCGAAGTGACCAAGCGCGCCGGAACGTCCATCGTGAAAGTGGTGGGTGAAATCAAAGGACTGGTCGCCGAAGCGAAAAAGGACTTTCCGCCTGGCGTCCAGGTGTCCTATATCTCTGACATGACGCCTACCACGATCGAGCAAATAGACACGCTGGAAGGCAATATCTCAACCGCCATGTTTTTGGTGTTGACCGTTGTTGTCGCGACGATCGGTATTCGATCCGGCCTGCTGGTGGCGATGGCGATTCCCTTTTCCTTTATGTTTGCTTTTATCGTCGTTAACGCGCTGGGGTTCACCTATAATTTTATGGTGATGTTCGGCATGCTGCTCGGACTTGGTATGCTGATCGATGGCGCCATTGTTGTCGTTGAATTGGCGGACCGGCGTCTGAAAGACGGCGATTCCCCCAAGAAAGCCTTTGTATACGCAACCCGTCGCATGTTCTTGCCGGTTATCGCCTCAACCGGAACAACGCTGGCAGCGTTTCTGCCACTGATGTTCTGGCCGGGCGTGACGGGCCAGTTTATGAAGTATCTGCCGGTGACCGTGTTTGCCGTACTCATCGGTTCCCTGATCTATGCATTGTTTTTTGCCCCGGTTCTGGGGGCTTTGATCAGCAAGCGCGAAAGCGGTGATGGCGGCAATAGTAAATTGATTGATCAGGGCCGCTTCCATGAAGTCGGTGGCGTGATTGGTCGCTATGCCAGCATACTGAAATTCTCTACCTCCCATCCGCTCATGGTTATTTCGGTGACTTTGACCGTGCTCTATTCCATTGTGGTCTGGTACGGCAGCGCGGGTAATGGTTCTCAGTTTTTCATTGATGTTGAGCCAAATTTTACCGGCGTGAATGTCTCGGCACGGGGCAATTACTCGTCCAAAGAGATCAAAGCGATTGTCCAGGACGTAGAAGACCGAGTGGCCACGGTGGGCGAAATCGAGAGCATTTACACCCGCAGTGGTGAAGGCGGCATCAGCTTTGGTTCCGGTGGAACCACGCCGGATCGAATTGGCACCATGTTTATAGAAATGACAGACCGCCGTACCCGCGATGTCGATGGGTTTGAACTGGAAACTGCGTTTGAGAAGGCGATTCAGGGTATCCCCGGCGTGCGGGCAGAGATGAATCCCATGGAAATGGGGCCCCCGGTTGGTAAAGCCATTCAAATACAGTTCATCGGTGATGATCTCAATACGTTGGCGTCGGAAGTCAGAAAAGTGCGCGCCCATCTCGAAACGATGGGCGGACTAGTGGGGGTTGATGACACGGCGCCAGTGCCCGGTATCGAGTGGCAGATTACCGTCGACAGAGCCAAAGCAGCGATGAGCGGTGCTGACGTATCCAGTGTGGGCGCAGCGATTCAGCTCATCACAAACGGTGTTCTGGTCGGTAAGTTCCGACCAGATGATGCCGACGACGAAGTTGATATCCGAGTTCGTTACCCTGAAGCGCATCGGGGTATTTCGCAACTGGATTCACTGCGTGTCACCACACAGGAAGGCCAGGTGCCGATCAGCAGTTTTGTTGATCGAGAAGCGAAACCAAAAGTCTCGACAATTTTTCGCCAGAACGGCGATCGCGTGATGTATGTTCGTGCTAACACTCAAAAAGGTGTTTTGCCGAATGACAAAGTTGATGAGATAAGGGAGTGGCTCTCAGTTCAGCAAATCGACCCTTCCGTCAGTGTTGTGTTCAGAGGTGCTAACGAAGAGCAAGAGGCGGTGAATCAATTTATCGGCGTTGCCTTCACCCTGGCTCTCATGTTGATGGGTATCCTTCTCGTCACCCAGTTCAATAGTTTCTACCAGGCACTGTTGATTCTTTCTGCCGTCGTCATGTCTACCATCGGCGTGTTCCTGGGATTGATTATTACCGGGTATCCATTCAGCGCAATCATGACCGGGATTGGGATCGTTGCGCTGGCAGGGATTATCGTGAACAACAATATTGTGTTGATCGATACCTTCAACTACCTGCGCAGGGAAAACCCGGGCTGGGAGTTGCAGCGTGTCATTATTACGACGGGTTGCCAGCGGCTGAGACCGGTGTTTTTAACGACGTTTACCACCGGGTTAGGTTTGCTTCCCCTTGCCAGCGGGGTTTCTATCGACCTGATTGGACGTGAAGTTGAAGTCGGGGGTCCGGTTGCGTCCTATTGGGTTCAACTGGCCTCGGCCATCGTTTCGGGATTGTCGTTTGCTACCGTGTTGACCTTAATTGTCACCCCGTCTTTTCTGATGGCCCCCGAAGCTCTCAAGCAACAACTACTCCGTATCCGAGCCTGGATTCCTGAGCGTAGCGCCAGCACCTAATACTGCGAACTGATTTCGTCGTTGGTTAAGCCCAGACACCTGTTTAGGGTTGAGGCCATTCGTACTACTATGGGGCTCATTGATCCACTACCCGCAGGAGAAAGTCATGTCTTCAAGAACTTACGATGTTGTGATCTGGGGTGCAACCGGGTTTACCGGTCGCCTGGTCATGGACTATATGTTTAGGACCTACGGAGTAGATGGTGACGTAAAATGGGCGGTAGCCGCCAGAAACCCGGTGAAACTTGATGAAGTGAAACAACTTGTGTTGGGTGACCAGGCTCATGCGGTGCCGAGTGTCATTGCCGATAGTGAAGATGAAGTGAGTCTTCGTGAGCTGGTGGCGAATGCTACGGCGGTTTGCACAACGGTAGGTCCCTATGCACTTTACGGTACAAAGCTCGTGGCACTTTGTGCAGAACTAGGCACTCACTATTGCGATCTAACGGGCGAAGTTCAATGGATGGCGCGGACGATCGAGCAATATGACAGTGCTGCATCAGCCAGTGGTGCGCGCATTGTTCATACCTGCGGTTTCGATAGCATTCCTTCTGACCTTGGCGCCTATTTTGTTCAGAAAAAGATGTTTGAGACACACGGTGTTTACGCATCTCGCGTGAAATACCGGGTCGTTAATTCTAATGGTGGTGTTAGTGGCGGTACAGTGGCTAGCCTCATGAATATGATGGAAGAGTCAAAACGCGATCCTGAGGTTTTAGATGTTATTGCTGACCCCTACGCACTGAATCCGTTGAATATGCCACGTGGTGAAGATGGCGCAGATCAAACCAGCGCGGTCTACGATCAAGACTTTAAACAATGGACAGGTCCTTTTGTGATGGCGGGTATCAACACGCGGGTTGTTCGTCGCAGCCATGCCCTGCTCGGATATCCGTGGGGAGATCACTTTAGATACGATGAGGCGATATTGACTGGTAATGGTCCTGCGGGGCTTGCTAAGGCCTCATTGATTGCCGGTGGCACCAGCCTCATGAATGCTGTGGCCGCCTTCACACCAACAAGAAATATGCTCGCGAGGGTGGCGCCGGCGCCGGGCGAAGGTCCATCTGAGGAAACGATCAAAAACGGGTTTTTCACCATAGAGCTTTTTGCTGCACACCCCGATGATCCTGCCCTGAACATGACGGCGGTTGTCACGGGTGACAGAGACCCGGGTTACGGTGCAACATCCAAGATGATTGCTGAAAGCGCGGTCTGTTTGGCCGTGGATACCTTGGATTCAAAGCCCGGTATTACAACGCCTGCGGCTGCTATGGGTGACCATCTGATCGCCCGATTACAAGAAAAAGCCGGGATGACCTTTTCCATTAAGGCATAGTTTTACGCGGTTTTGCCCGTCCTTTAAACCCTCGCGCCCGCCATTGTTTTTTTTGTGCAGGTGGGGTGTGTTTTGCGTTTTCCCGTAAGATTTGGATCACTGGCTCTTTAGCCCGAATGGCCCTTCGTATATCATCTACGACTAACCTCCCTACCTTGATAAGAGTCTTCTCGAGCATCGATGAAACAGGATTTTGTCCATTTACGCGTGCACTCAGAGTATTCTCTGAGCGACGGAATCGTCAGAATAAAGCCGCTTGTAGCGGCTTGTGTCGACAAGAACATGCCGGCGGTTGGTCTCTCCGATCGTAATAATCTTTTTGCTTTGGTGAAATTTTACAACGCCGCTGAATCCGTGGGTGTTAAACCTATCATTGCGAGCGATATATGGGTCATTGGTGAGAATACCAATGAAGAGGCAACACCTTTGGTGTTGATTGCTCGTAATAACGAAGGCTACCGCAACCTTTGTGAACTGCTCTCCAAAGCCTATTCTGACGGCCAGGTTATGGGGGTTGCCGGATTAAAACGAAGCTGGATTGCGGAAAAATCGGCAGGCCTGCTGGCTCTATCGGCGGGTCGCGAAGGAGACGTCGGCCGTGCTCTGCTTAGCGGCAACACCGAAGAAGCGAAGCGGCGAGCCAGTCGCTGGCAGGAGATGTTCCCTGACGCCTTCTACATGGAGTTGCATCGAACCGGCCGTGAAAATGAAGAACATTACAACGCGCTTGCGGTGGGTCTTGCCCTTGATATTAATTGTCCCGTCGTGGCGACCAACGACGTGCGATTTCTCAAGCGCGAAGAGTTTGAAGCTCACGAAGTGCGCGTTTGTATCCATGATGGGCGGACCCTGGATGATCCGCGCCGGGAACTGCGCTACAGCGAACAACAGTATCTAAAATCCGCTGAAGAAATGATTGCGTTGTTTGAGGATATTCCAGAAGCACTCGAAAATACCGTAGAAATTGCCAAGCGTTGCAACGTAACGCCAGACCTGGGGAACTACTATCTGCCCGAGTATCCAGTACCGGAAGGAATAGAGAAGGAAGCTTTCTTAAGTCAGGTTTCGTATGACGGGCTTGAGGATCGAATAGGCAAGATTCTTGACCCGGAATCTGAAAGTTATGCGGATCTACGCAAAAGCTATGTCGATCGTTTGGAATATGAGCTTGGCGTCATTAACTCCATGGGTTTTCCGGGTTACTTCCTGATCGTGATGGAGTTCATTCAATGGGCGAAAGATAACGATATTCCTGTGGGCCCCGGGCGGGGGTCGGGCGCCGGCTCGCTGGTGGCCTATGCGCTCAAGATTACTGATATTGATCCGTTGGAATATGACTTGCTGTTCGAGCGTTTCTTGAACCCGGAACGGGTTTCTCTGCCAGATTTTGATATCGATTTTTGTATGGATGGCCGAGACCGGGTGATCCAGCACGTCACCGAGCGTTATGGGCGCGAAGCGGTATCTCAGATTATTACCTTCGGCACCATGGCAGCCAAGGCGGTTGTTCGCGATGTTGCGCGGGTTCAGGGGAAACCTTACGGGCTTGCGGATAAATTGTCTAAATTGATTCCGTTTGAACCCGGTATGACCTTAACCCGAGCGCTCGAAGATGAACCGCTACTTAAGGATTTTGTTAACACCAGCGAAGAAGCGGGTGAAATCATGGAAATGGCGTTCAAGCTTGAAGGCTTGGCGCGAAACGTTGGCCGACATGCCGGTGGCGTCGTTATTGCACCGACTAAATTGACAGACTTTTCCCCGACCTACTGTGATGATTCAGGCGGTGGCCTGATGACCCAGTTTGACATGGTCGATGTGGAGCAAGCGGGTTTGGTCAAGTTCGATTTTCTGGGTCTTAGAACGCTCACGATTATTGATAACGCCCTTAAGAGTATTAATCGTCGCCGGGCGAGTCAGGATGAAGCGCCGGTTGATCTTGATGAGATAGAACTCGAAGACGTTCAAATCTATAACGATTTGAAACAGGCTAAAACTACCGCGGTGTTCCAATTGGAATCGCGCGGCATGAAAGATCTGATGAAGAAGGTTAAGCCTAACCGATTCGCTGATATTGTCGCGCTCGTGGCACTTTTCCGGCCGGGACCCATGCAGCTTGCGGATGATTTTATTAATCGAAAACATGGTCGTGAAGAAGTGGATTACCTGCACCCTTCACTTAAGCACGTACTGGAAGATACCTATGGCGTGATGCTCTATCAAGAGCAGGTGATGCAGATAGCACAAATTTTAGCGGGCTATACGCTAGCGGATGCCGATCTTCTGCGCCGTGCCATGGGTAAGAAAAAGCCCGAGGAGATGGCGAAACAGCGGGCCGTTTTTCTAGAGGGTGCGCTAAAGAATGATGTTGGTAATGATCAGGCGAATCACATTTTCAACTTCATGGAAATGTTTGCCGGTTACGGCTTTAACAAACCTCACTCCGTTGCCTATGCTTTGATTGCTTACCAGACAGCCTGGTTGAAACATTATTATCCTGCCGACTTTATGGCCGCCGTCCTATCCGCCGATATGCAGAACACGGACAAGGTGGTCACCAACATTGAAGAATGTCGGGAAATGTCTCTTGAGATGTCCCCCCCGGATGTGAATCGAGGTGAATTCAGGTTTATCGCCGAAGACGAGCAAACCATTGTCTACGGGTTAGGGGCCATCAAGGGTTTGGGGGAAGGTCCCATCGAGTCTTTGGTCAATGGAAGGCAGGAAGGGACCTACCGGGATCTTTATGATTTCTGTGAGCGGGTCGACCAGAGAAAAGTGAATAAGCGGGCGATTGAAGCGCTGGTCGGTAGTGGGGCATTTGATCAACTTGTTAGTGATATTCCACCAGATACAGAAGACCCGATTGGGTACAAGCGCGCGCTGCTGAATGCCAATCAGGAAGATGCCGTGGGTCTGGCAGAGCAGAAGTCCCGGAATGAAGATAGTGGGTTAACGGATCTCTTTGGTAGCGAGGTGCTTGTCAGTGAGTCAAATGGTCATCGCTATAACCATTGCGAGGGGTTGCGACCCTGGTCTTTCAGGGCTCGACTAAATCGGGAAAAGGAGTCACTTGGACTCTTCCTCACGGGGCACCTTGTGGATGAGTATCTGGAAGAGTTTAAACATTTTGTTGATTGTCGAATCAGTCAGGTGAGAACCGGCCAGAGTACGGTGATGGTTGGGGGGCTTGTGTTTGCGGTGCGATCAATGAAAAGCAAACGCGGTGGTACCAATGCGTTTATGACGTTGGACGACAAAAGCGGGCGTCTAGAAATTGGCATTTTTGGTGAACTATACGATCAGGTTCGGGACAAACTGAAAAAAGACGAAATTGTGTTCGTCAAAGGTTCCGTCGAAGACGATGATTTCACCGGCGGAAAACGGATGCGGGCAACTGAAGTGTTGTTGCTTGAGGAAGCCCGAACACGAAAAGCGTCGCAGATTAACGTTGAAGTGAATAGTGGACGACTCATGGATGGATTCATTGATGAATTGGCAGGAATATTAAAACCCTTTCGGCCCAACAGTTCCGTGGGATGCCCGGTTGCGATCAAAGTAGTGAGTGAAGCCTCCCAGGGTGACGTCATTCTCGGTGATGAGTGGCGAGTGATTCCCCATGACGATTTGTTACAAAGCCTACGCGAGCACTACGGTACCGAGAAAGTTAACCTTTTGTACGGCTAGAGGCAGGCTATGTGTCTGGCGGTCCATCCATCAATCCATCAATCCATCAATTAATTAATGATTAGTGATTCAAGCAGACAACTGATTGCCGGCGCTGATCGCTGTGTTTTGGCATTGAGCGGCGGTGTAGATTCGGTCGTTCTACTGGACCTGTTGACAAGGCTTCAGCCAGCTTCATTGATTGCCATCCATGTTGACCATCAGTTGTTCCCCGAATCATCCGCCGTTGCAGCATTTTGTATTGAATTGGCAGGTCGCTATGGCATTCCGGTTAATGTCGAACAGGTGACCGTGTCGTCAGCGGGATCACAGGAGGCGAGGGCAAGGGAGGCGCGTTATGCCGGTTTTGGGCGTCTGCTCAAGGCGGGTGATCTGCTCCTGCAAGCCCATCATGCCGATGACCAGGTGGAAACGATCCTGTTGGACGTGTTTCGGGGTGGGCGCCATCACGGTTTACGCGGAATGCCTGCCAGTCGAAAATTGGGTGAGGCGCAATTACATCGGCCGCTACTCGATGTGACTCGCTCAGATATCGTACAGTATGCGGCGGAACATGATCTGAAATGGTGTGAAGATCCATCAAATCGTGATGAGACCATTGATCGCAACTACCTTAGGCACACTGTACTTCCGTTAATCAAAGAGCGATTTCCCGGTGCTGCTTCTGCGTTGCTGCAGGGTGCGATCAGAGATGGGAGGCTGCAGACACAACGGCTAAATGAAAATGCAGTGAGTCTGCAGGCCAACGGGGGTATGCCGGATAACCTGGCCCTCCCGAATTTGAGGCAATGGGACGCTCAGGTAATCAAGGATAAGCTGGATGCCTGGTTGATCGGGCTTTCGTTACCCCTGTTAACCAGGGGCTGTTCTAATGAACTGACCCAGCGCGTATTGGCTGGGTCACTCATTGACATCACCGTCGGCAAACTGATGTTTCGGGAACATCAGTCAAGGCTCTATGTTTTACGCTGCTTGCCTGAGAATGAATCCGGTGCGCTGTTGCTTAGGGAGGATGACGTACAACTCTCGGGAGGCATTCTCGATAACAGCTTGGTTAAGGGGAGTGGGTTGCCTGCCGATATCGAGTATAAGGTTGTGACCCGGCGAGGCGGC
>JBLIIB010000067.1:0-14822 GCA_047634795.1 Candidatus Azotimanducaceae bacterium
CGAACCCATAGGTTTTTAATCCCATGGATTCGTACGCTATGGTGCCAGCCAGGATAATCAAGTCAGCCCAGGACAGGTTGCTCCCATATTTCTTTTTGATCGGCCATAGCAAGCGGCGAGCCTTATCCAGACTCACATTGTCTGGCCAGCTGTTAATTGGCGCAAAGCGCTGATTACCGGTACCCGCGCCTCCGCGACCATCGGCAATGCGATACGTGCCAGCAGAGTGCCAGGCCATACGAATCATCAGACCGCCATAGTGCCCCCAATCTGCTGTCCACCAATCCTGACTATCGGTCATTAGTGCATGTAGATCGCTTTTTAGTGCTTCGAAATCCAGTTTCTGGAATGCTTCGGCGTAATCGAAATCAGCGCCCAATGGGTTGGTTTTCGTATCGTGCTGATGGAGGATGTCGAGATTCAGTGCGTCGGGCCACCAATTCTTACTCGATGATCCAACAGAGGTAGTGCCACCATGCAGTACCGGGCATTCGCCCTCAGTGTTTGTTGCTTCATTATTCATGGTCTTTGCCCTTTGATGGAAGTATTTAGCTTTTTATGGCGTTTGCCGAAAATGGCGTGCCAGTTCAATTTTTTCATTATCGAAATAAGACAAGAACAGTAAGCCAGTGGTTCGATTCGACATGTGCGTTCGTGGCAATCTCGTCTATTTACCGTCATTTTTGAAGTATTCCAAACATTACATTACATTGCACAGCCCACAGCGTCTCACGCCTTTAAAACATAGACGATAAAGATAAATGAGAGCGGCGTCCGTGCGCTGGCACACTCAGGGCGAGCGCGACCGGTGTTAGCTTCTAATAGGTACGGACACCGGATTGAAAATCAGAAAAATCTGTGAGGCGCGTGCCGAAACAAGGAGGGTGTGAGGGAAAAGGCTGCCCCTGCGATGGCTTCTGGCAATGGGTCCATCAGGGCGTGGGAAAGACATCTCCCTGAGTCAACTTGAAATCAATTCGATATGATATTTTGTTGGTGCCAGCGGCGTTTACAGCGGCATCATGGCATTCACTGAAACCGGTGTTTGGTGCATTGAGATGTGAAAAGGGCCGTCGAAGCCTACAATCTATTCGTAATCAAAGACGCTCGTTCAAGAGACGTATGCCCCTAAATCTGCATTACATGGCTAGGTGGTTAAAGCGACCTTACACTACGGGGCGTTTAGCTGGTTGGATCGAATCGCTCTTCTCTGACACCTCAAGCAGAGGCTGACGATTCAAGTATCATGATGATCTGGTATCAAACTCAAAAGTAACCGCCGGCGGCCCGCCAAAGTTGACTGTGATTGTGAAATTCAAGGGGTATCATCGTATGTGCCGATCAAGGTAGATAGGATTCTTCAAGAACCTCCTCAAGCCCAATCGCTTGGGGAGCGTACCCAGCCACTCGGTAGCTGACTTGCGGTTCCGTGTCGTTAGGCGCAATGCACGAAAGCACACCGGTGGCGCTGTCGGCAGAGATTCCGAATCTTGCGATCACTTTGTCTGGGACCCGCTTAAAGTTTATCTCAGAACGTCCAATAGTCTCGCAGTCAATAATTTCCGAGTGGTTGGCGACGTGACTGGTGTGCTGACTGTGGCCGGGTCGGCGGTGAAGCCTTACCGGGTCTGTCCTTTGGCGATGCTGGCGACGACGGGAAGCGTGCCGGTTTCGACAATGATTTTATCCAGCGCAATACGACGATAATGACCTGGAACTGTATTCACCTGGCACGAATGCTCAGGGATGCCGGCGGCATTCCCAATTTCGGCAATGATAGAAACGCTTGGGGAGAGGGTGAGCGCTTCTACTTTGAAACGCCGGACAAGATCAGCGACCGATAACGCCCGTCTGCCGGAGGGGGTTAGGGACAAGATCTCGCCTGTCTGCTTTATGAAGTATTAGTAAACTGTGAGTGAGGTTTTTCTACTTTCATTCTTATTGTATTAACATCAACAACATGGCGAATAGAATAATTTCATCAAAAAGTGAATCATCGAAGATTCCGTCCCTTGATTCATCACGCGTTGGCGCGGTTGAAAACATAGGCGGAGCAATCATCCCGCTCGACCCTATTGGTGCCGAGGTACATAACATCGACTTGTCGTCCAAGTGCCCGCCACCGCCTGAAGTTGTCATGGCGCTCGAACACGAAATGGCCAATCGTGGATTTATCGTCTTCAAAAGTAAACGGCCATTGGAACCCGACGATTTTCTCAGCGCCAGCTGTTGGTGGGGAGGCAAGGAATTGCATAGCACCCATGGCATCCACCCGGCGACGCCCGGTGGCAATAGGCACATATTCCGTCTGTCGAATGATCGTCGTCAGGGAATCCCTGGTGTGGGACCTCAATGGCATAATGATGGCAGCTTTAACGCGGACACCTTTTCGCACGCGGGCTACCACATCATCCGGCCCGCCGAAAAAGGTGGCGGTACTTATTACGCGCATCAGGGTGCCGCATATGACGCTCTCTCGAAGGAGCGGCAGGAATTTTGGCGTCGTCTTTCCTCGGTAAACTCTGCCTCAGGCGTTGTTCATCCAGCAGTGCATGAGCATCCCGTCTCCAGGCGAAACAGTATTTGGTTGCATTTAGGTATGACGGGTGCGGTGATTGAAAAGGCACGGGATAACGATGGCTTTCGTTTGTTAAACGCTGAGGAAATGCACCAACTCTGTCATGAATACAACGACATCCTTAATGCGGGCCTGCAGCACGGATACGCGATCGCCTACGAGTATCAGGAGAACGACTGCATTTTTATAGACAACTTAGCCGTGGCGCATCGAGCTTCCCCTGAGGCGCACTTATCGGCAGAGAAACAGGGCTTGCGGATCATGCACCGCAGCACCGTTCGCGGCGTTAACGAGTTTATTCCTCACTTCGGGTTGCCGCTTTTTATCGACATTAATGGCCCAAGCCCCTTCGGGGAAGGTGTCTGGTCCGCGGGAGGAACCGGATTCCGATGGGACGACGGCATTGCGATGCAAAATTAATTCACGCGTAGGTCCTTCGTCAATCCTGCGCTAGAGCGCGTACACCACACATTTATGGCTTCCCCGGGTTGTACGTACAGGCCATGCATCGGGGATGTTGTTTCGCGACTTGGCCATTAGACATTCTTCTGATTGGGAGCTGGCGACATTACCGGGGGCGCAATGTTCTCTTATCTTATGATCGGGCGTTCTCAATTCGTCGGGTCTAGGTTGTTGGTAAGTCGCGGCTTCGCATGGTGACCCTTTTACTACTTACTACATTTGTGCGCTAGAAATTCGAACGGCCCGATTGACCGCATACGATTCGGTGTTTTAAAACAAGACACCCGAAGTCGATAGTCCGATGGCGCTGCTAGATCGAGCGTATTCCTCGCCTGTTTGGCAGACACGCTAGCGATATGATGAAGCTAAAAAATATTTTTTGGGAGAATCAATAAGATAGTACCACCCGGCACGTTCGTGGCTTGAGATGTGTGTTGTTGGGGCCGAGGGAGTAGGATAACCGTACAGACCAAAATTTTCGGAGAGAGCCATGAGTGAAGACCTGACTAACCATGATGTTACCATATGTCTTGAAGGCGGCGCTGTTCTAGGGCCTTTCAAGGCGATCTGGAACGAAGATCGACCGACGGACATTCGGGAATTGTCTTTGGAGTATGAAGAGTTCTTGCAGGGAGTGCCCCAAAAGCGTTTCAAGTTTCATCTTCACGACTCGACCCACAAAATTGCACATTCGTTGATTATAAACTTTGCAAACGTCACCGCCATTTACGATCAGGTGAGCTTGAAGTAATAAAAAATATTCGGTTAGCCATCACCTAGCGCTATTTCTCGAGCGGATTACCGAAGAGATAGTTAGGGTCAGGATAATTTGGGTCATTGGAATAATTCATTGCTTTCGCGGCTTTGTTCCCTTGGTTATGTGCCCTTGTCTTTCATCTGTCATCTATTCAATTTGATATCTAGCGTTCTGTGAAGACAAATCCTGTGAGAGTGGACCTCTCACTTTGAGAAAGCAGGAAGACGATCGTAAAGTGATACTCACGTTAACATGCAATAATCGCCGCCATAATCGCCAGCGAGTTTCTATTTTCCTGTCGTGGTGCCTTGGAACCCAAACGACTTAAAAAGCATTTCATTACCCCCAATATACTTTCCATCCACTCATATCCGGGGCACTGTCACCGGAGTCTTTGGACCGATAACTGGTTTACCCTGCTAGCATTTCATACATTGCTCGAGGATTCTTGACGACATCGTGGTAACGATGGCCTATGCCGGCCTCGTCCAACCTGTTTTATGCTTTGGTGTAGTGGGGGCAATTCGCTTTACGGGAAACGTTAGTTCTTTCCAAGGCAGATCGCCTAGCATTAGGCTCAGTGACTGCCCGTGTCAACAAACCTCGATTCACCGCGCCTCCCTGGCTGACGACCTTGCCATTCACCATGACGATGGGTGCATGCCAGCCTCCCTTCAGCAATGGTTCCCACCACGCACAAAGCCAATGACGAACCTTGCGCGTGGTATTGACCCCAGCAGGTTCCGTTTCAAGTGTGTCTAGGATGACATCTTGGGTGAGTGTGCTCTCGCCGCAGGGAACACGAATCTTAAACGGCGCCCAGGCACCGGGCCATTTATAAACTGTGATAATGACATTGCGCACTATAGGTGTCTCGCTAATGACACTTGAAAAGTGAACGTTTTCTGATCAACGCTTTGGCGGTGATTTGTTACAGCCGTTTCAGGTAAGCACTTGCTTGCTGAATAATTGGGTTATTCCGACCCCGGCTTTCGCAGCATTGCCAGGGGGAACCACTTGCTGCTCGTGGCTTGATTCTTGAGCTTGGTTCGATAGCGTACAGAAACACTCGGACTGGAATGCCAAGCTCGCAGCTGAATCTAACCACCGCTAGTAGAACTGCATCTGCTTTCGGATTGAAGAGGTAATGTGATGGCTACCGGCGACAAACAACCCCTTACCCCGGGAAGGCGATAGTGGCCTGCCTACGGATCTTGAAAAAGTGCGGCGCCGTTTGGTGGGGAATTGAATCCATTTTCCGCTGGCGGTGTTATGGGCTCCATCATCGGCCTTGTTTTGAGTGCGCTCACGGCCTTCGGTTTGTGGACCTTCTACTACACAGTGCCGAGTGATTCTGTGACGATTGTTCAACGGGTCGGTAAGTACCTGAAGGAGGTTCCACCAAGTCTGCATTTCAAGTTACCCATGGGTATAGATACTGCAACGACTGTCGCCGTGAAGCGGCAACTGAAACAGGAATTTGGCTTTGCCACACCCGGTGCTAAAGACCCCATACAGGCCGTTCGTCCTCGCAGTGCCGTTCTGGAAACTCAGATGGTGACCGGAGATCTGAATGCTGCGTTAGTCGAGTGGGTCGTCCAGTACCGTGTTAATGACCCCGCGCGCTTCTTGTTTGAGGTACGTGAACTGAGGGAAACACTGGGGTATGTATCAGAGTCGGTCATGCGCGAGGTGGTCGGTGATCGCACGCTGGATGAGGTCATCACCATCGGTCGCCAAGACTTTGAAATTGATGCCCTGGCCAAAATGCAGGCACTGGCTACCAAGTACACCATGAGTGTCAGCATCGAACAGGTGCAGTTAAAAAATATTAGTCCTCCCGGACCTGTTCAGGAAGGCTTTAATGAAGTCAATCAGGCGCAACAGGAAAAAGAGAAATTCGCGACCGAAGCAAGACAGGATTACAACCAAGTTATTCCGCTGGCAGAGGGAGAAAAAGACCAGCGAATTCGCGAGGCCTATGGATACCGGAGCAAGCGCATCAATGAAACCGAAGGAGATGCTTCCCGTTTTAATAACTTGCTTGCTCAATACGCTCGGGCTCAGTGAAGACACCAGGCGACGAAATTATATCGAAACCATGGAAGAAATTCTGCCAAAGAGCCAGTCCAGAATTGTCATTGATAAAGAGGCCAGTGGCATTTTGCCCTTGCGGAGCCTCGATAAAATAGTGGAGGCAAAGCCATGAGCCCACGCAACTTGATAGCCGCTATCATCACGCTGGTCATTTTCTTCACAGTCTCCAACTCACTCTACACTGTGAGTGAAGTTGAACAGGTCATCATTACGCAGTTCGGCAAGTCGGTTGGCACGCAGTTCGGCAAGTCGGTTGGCACGCAGTTCGGCAAGCCGGTTGGCACGCAGTTCGGCAAGTCGGTTGGCACGCAGTTCGGCAAGCCGGTTGGCGCCCCCGTTGTGGCGGCGGGATTAAAATTCAAAATACCGTTCGTGCAAGTAATTAATCCCATCGACAAGCGTAGCCTTGAATGGGGCGGAAACCCGTTTCACTTGCAGACCAAGGACAAGCTGTACATTTCAGTCGACATCTTTGCTCGCTGGCGCATCACCGATCCGTCGCAGTATTTCCTGCGTTTAAGGGATGAACGCAGCGCACAATCTCGGCTGGACGATATCCTCGGCAGCGAAACGAGGGACGCGGTCGCCAAACATGAACTTATTGAAATTATTCGAACGACCAAGGATCGCGTGCCCAGACAGGACGGTCCGCTGACGGATAAAGAAAGAAAACTGAATTTGGGTTCGCTCGTATCCATACAAAAAGGTCGAACCCTGTTCGAGCAGGAAATTTTCCACGCCGCGGCAGAAAAGGTGAAAGTGTTCGGTATTGAACTGCAGGACATTCGCTTTAAGCGGATCAATTACAAGGAAAGCGTACGGCCTAAGATCTGCGACCGGATGATCAGTGAACGTCGTCAGATTGCCGAAAGATTCCTGTCAGAAGGTAACGGGGAAGCCCCTCGCACAGGCGGCAACCGGGTGCGCGATCTCAACAAGGTCCAATCCGAAGCCGATGAACAGGTAGAAGAGATTCGCGGCGTTGCAGATGCTGAAGCTACCCTGATCTACGCCAGTGCCTACAACCAGAACAGGCAACCGATAGAAACCTACGAGTTCACACGCACGATGGCTGCCTATCACTCAATCGTCGATGAGAAGACTACCATTTTGCTGTCCACAGACAGTGACAAGTTCATGACATGAATGTCCACGACAACGTCAACAACAAAATGATCACGACAAAACTGCACAGTGTTGTCCGCCTCCGCGGCACATAAACGCAGCTCAATCCAAGAAAGTAAGGAGATACTATGACTGAACATGTATACAAAACACTGACTATTACCGGCTCCTCCACAAAGTCTATCGAGGATGCTGTCACCACAGCCATTTCACGCACAGGCGAGTCTGTGCACAGCCTGCGTTGGTTCGAAATCGACAAGATACGAGGGCACATTGAAGACGGTGTAGTGGGTCATTATCAGGTTACGGTGCAAATAGGTTTTACGTTAGACGATTAGTGCGTTTACCGTATTTATGCGGGGAAGAAACAGTGGTTTTACAAGCACTCCTGCACAACCTATCAATTGACGCTTGGCAATTATTGCGTCACTCATTAAATGAGGAACTATGAATATGACAATGAAGCTTCAGTCCAATACGTTGGTAGTCGTGGCAACCGGTGAAAGGGCGCAGACTTATTTGGTCGAGGATGACCGATTGCAAGCACATGCGGAGTGGCTCCCACCAGGATTAGACGAAGATGGACCATCGGGAAAAACGCCTCCGGAGATGTCCGAGCGTGATACTAATGAAGCAACATTTTCCAAACATATCGCGCAGCGCCTATATGCTATGGCGTATAAGCATGAATTCGAACACTTGGTGTTGATTGCCGACCCCGTCACACTCGGCGAGGTTCGACCTCAACTGCATCTGGTAGTAACGGACAAGGTGGTGCTGGAAATTGATAAGACGTTAATCAATTCGTCGGTTGATGATATTGAACGTACCATTACAAAAGCGATGGACACATAGGGGGAGCTGGAAACTCCCGCGCAGTTTTTATAATAAACTGCAGATATTGGACTCTTAGGGGAATGATCTTGAGCAGAACGCGATCCGCGCGGTAAAACGCGAGTCCCGTATGGAGCCACGAATGCGTTTACCGTATTTATCGCAATAAGGAAGGAACAACGGTTATGCATGCGTTCCGACGAAATATCGTTACCAAGACTGTCTTTGGCTGGGTTAAGTGCGCGCACCCAACAATATCGCCTAAATCGATAATGCCGTGCGCGGCCTTCCTGCCTGGCTTTAAGATGGCCCATGCTCGCCGTTTCTGACAACGCGCAGCAAGCTGGTTCATTCATAACAGGCGACGTCGAGGCCAACGTGGGCTTAGGTGCAGACAAATGAAGTGGTCTTATGGCAGCTTCTTGAGACGAAAAATATCTATAAGCGCCATCGATCCCCTCCTGTCATCCAACATGCACTTAGGCTTTACTCTCGCTTGAACCGGGCGACTTGTGTCTCCTTCAACTTTCCTGAGGACCAACTGAAATATTGGGTCGTCATTTCCCGGCGAGAGAGAGTTCCGACGTAGGGCTTCTCAAAATTGGAAGCGCGTGTCCGGATCATTGCTAGAATTTCCTCATCCAAAAGTTCTTCCGCAGCCAAGGCCATAGACGAACCCCAGCAGACACCAACTACAACTGAAGCCTTAGCAACCGATAATAGAAACCCTAGGATGCGCTTTGATTTGGTCACGAACAAGCCGTCCATTTTTGTGCCATGATGACAGGCGAGACAACAAGTATAGATGACATAAGGAGGAGCTTGGTATTCCTTAATCTCGCTAAAGTTAGTGCCAACACAGGCTGGTATTCTCCACACCCAATCTATCAATGGGTGGCGCTTTGGAGTGGCTACACTTTTCCGGACATTTTTTTACGCAGCCTCTAACCACTGCGCATCATAATCTGCCGGTGACAGATATTCGTTTCGAGAGTGCTTACGCTGACGATTGTAGTAAGCTTCAATGTATTCAAAGATCGCTAGTCTCGCTTGTTCTCTGGTCGTGAACCGTTGCTGGTAGATCAGTTCTTGTTTTAACGTTTTGAAAAAACTTTCTGCTGCGGCATTATCCCAACAATTTCCCCTACGACTCATGCTACTCAGATATTCCAGTTCGGCTAGAAGTTCTTGGAACTCCAACGATGCATATTGAGAACCTCTGTTACTATGATGGATCAATCCGGCGTCTGGCTGTCGCGAGTTTATCGCCATATCAAGAGCATCCAATGCCAGACTTGTCCGCATCCGGGTGCTCAATGACCAGCCAACAACCAAACGCGAGAACAAGTCAATCACGACCGCAAGGTAGAGCCAGCCTTCGCTGGTCCAGACGTAGGTAATGTCCGATACGTAGACGCTGTTGGGCCTTTCAGGTTCAAAGTCGCGGTTCAATAGATTTGGCGAGACCGGCAAGCCATGGGCTGAGTCTGTTGTAACCTTAAACTTCTTCTTCGCATGCGTGCTCTGTAGCGCTTCCTGCGCCATCAGACGCTGTATACGCCGTCGACTAACCTGTCGCCTTCATCCTGTAAATCATCCTTGATGCGACGGCTGCCATAGCTGCCTCGGCTGTGTTTATGCGACGCTTTGATTTTTTCCGCCAATGCTGTGTCTTCTATCTCCCGATCAGAAGGCGAACGACTTAACCAGTCATAGAACGAGCTTCTACACACGGCGAGGACCTCACAAAGCAGAACGATCGTATGGAAGGCTCGTTGTTCACTAATGAATGAGTACTTCACGACAACTGGCTCGCGAAGTACGCCGACGCTTTTTTTAAGTTTTCTCGCTCTTCTTTGAGGCGGGCGTTCTCTTTCCGTAGCGATTTGTTTTCGTCCGCTAACGACTGACTGTCAGACGATGCACTTTGCGTGATGTTTGGTGTCTTGGAACTTGCGCACCCACGCGTGGAGAGTCTTCACATTGACGCCCAATTCTCTTGCTGTCGCAGCCCTGGATAGGCCATTGGTCAACGCCAGTTTCACCGCGTTTTGCCGAAACTCTGGCGTATAGGACTGGCTTTCTCTATTCTTCTTCTTGTGACGACACACCTCTATTTGTTGTTACAAAATACTTGAGTTTTTGTGTCCGTTAAAGTGTAGCCATTCCATCACTGTATCTTCGAGTAGTCCGCTTTGGGTCGTAGCGTAGTTTTTTTGAACTAAGAGTTCACAGTTTTCTTCTCTGCAAATGCGTCCAAAGCGGTGATGTTTCTATCCACACTTTGAAGTCATATTTTCATGTAGATAGGTGTGTAGATAGCTAAATAATTATTCCGTAAATGCAGATCCCATCTTGCCTGCAGGACATGCCCGGCGGATACCTCTTCCGCAAGGTCCAGAGCAGATTCTGTATTAACACATTGCTTGCCACGAATCAGTTCATTGAGTCGTGCTTTGGTCGAGCCGAGATGTCTCGCAAAATTGACCTGAGTCATACCCATGGGTTGGACAAACTCTTTGATGAGCATTGTCCTTGGTGGAAGGGGTTGTTCGGTCGCTTTGCCTTACTGGCTCCTAATGATGCTAGTACACTATCTGCACTTACGTACGTGAACTAACACTCCATTTAAAACCTACCCACCACTGATCATTGAGCCTGATTGAATGAAACCCCGCAAGATCATTCTTTAGTGACGCCGGGCTGTTACCAGAAGGGACTTTCAGATCTTCGCGTTTGACCACATCAAGCACGCATAAAAGCTTCCTTCACACGTAATGGAATGTTTCCCCGTAGTGAAATCAGCAGCTGTCTAGATGCTTTGTGTGGAGCAGACCAGAGGCCTTTCGGCCTCTGGCTAATGCTGGGTTAATAACCGCTGGTCGTTGCAAACTGATCCGCGTGGAAGCTCGCATCACCTAACACAATCTCCGTGACGCGCGCGCGTTTGAAATACAGACCGATGTCGTGTTCGTCTGTTACCCCAATACCGCCATGCATCTGTATGCCTTCTTTGCCGGATAGTTGGTATGTGTCAGTGCAGCGTGCCTTGCAGGCGTTGGATATACGCCCAAGATCGCCACTGCCACTATCAATACTTCGCAGCGCTTTAAGGACAATCGACTTGCTAAGTTCAACTTCACAGAACCAGCGACCCGCACGATGTTTTAGACCTTGAAACGAACCGATCTTTGCGCCGAACTGCTCTCTGACTTTTAAGTACTCAAGCGTCATGTCAAAGGCAGACTGAATGCCCCCGAGCATATCAGCAGACAACGCGATCGCGGCGCGCGCATAAACTTCATCTAACACCTCGGCTGCATTGCCCACTTCGCCGAGAATGTGCTCCGGTGAAATTTGCACATTTTTGAAAGTAATATTCGCAGAAGGTGTGCTGTCCAGCAGCAGATTATTCGCGATCGATACCCCGGCAGCAGCGCTATCAACCAGCACCAGCGACAGACCATCCCGGTCGCCGGCATCACCAGATGATCTGCAAACGACAACCAGTTGATCGGCTGAGCCGCCATTGATGACTAATTGTTTGTGGCCGGTTAACTGATAGCCACCGTCGCTTTTTGTGAGTGCGGCATGCACGTTATTGGGCTCGTGCCGCGACGTTTCTTGGTACGCCATGGCGTAGAGACCGCTGCCGTCGCATATCTTTGGCAGGTGCTCGGTTTTCTGATCAACGCTACCGGCAAGTTCAATAGCGCTGCCACTTAATACGACGGATGAAAGCAGTGGTGATATTAAGAGTTTGCGCCCGGCTTCTTCCATCACGATGCCGAGTTCGGCATATCCCAGGCCGAGCCCGCCAAATTCTTCAGGAAAAGGAATTGCTGCCCAACCGAGTTCGACCATTTGCTGCCAAAGCTCGGTATTGATAGTGCCAGCTTTTGGCGTTGCCCGGTTCAGCCGGAGTTGGTTTAATTGCCACTGGTCATCGACAAAGCTTTTGGCACTGTCTTTGAGTTGTTGTTGTTCTTCGTTGAGTAATAATGTCATGTCGCTACTCCGGCAATCCAAGCACACGCTTGGTAATAATGTTGAGCTGAATTTCCGAAGTGCCGCCCAGGATCGTTGAGGCACGAGAGTATAGCCATTCACGGGTTGTATCTTTGGCTTCCGGGTGGAATTCATCACCATCCCAGATCAAGCCATCAGCCCCATTGAGTCTTTGTCGAAGATCTGCGCCGCGTTGCCCCATCTCGCTAAGATAAAGCTTAAACATAGAACCTTCCGGGCCCATACCTTTGCCAGCTTTGGCTGCATCTTGGGTCTTTTGTAAGGTTGCGGAGTAGCACATCTGATCCATTTCGTTTTGCGCAATCTCGGCGCGAACCGCTTTGTCCGGCAATGGACCAGTCGGTGCGTTCATTGAATCGCGCGCTACTTCAACGAGTGTGCGTCTTTCATCACCGGTTGAGGCGCGACCCGGGCCGCCCGCCAACATGGTTCGTTCGTGGTTTAGCAACGCCTTGGCTACGGTCCAGCCTTTGTTTTCAGTGTGAACCCTATTGGCAATAGGGACTCGAACACCCTCAAAAAATGTTTCGCAAAAAGGTGATGCGCCGGATAGCAATACGATGGGGCGTGCCGTGACGCCCTGAGATTCCATGTCGATCAGCAGAAAGCTGATGCCTTCGTGCTTGGGTGCATTAGAATCCGTTCGTACCAGACAAAAAATCCAGTCGGAGACATCAGCAGTGGAGGTCCAGACTTTTTGACCCGTGACCACGTAATCATCACCGTCTTTGACCGCTTTACATTGCAAGCTTGCAAGGTCTGATCCAGAACCCGGCTCGCTGTATCCCTGACACCAACGAATTTCACCGCTAGCGATCCTGGGTAAGTGTTCCCGTTTTTGTTCTTCGGTTGCGTATTCCAGGAGCGCAGGCCCGAGCATGCTCATGCCGAATGAGTAGAGCGGGGAGTGGGTGCCGATAGCACTCATTTCTTCCGCTAGTACTTTGCTCTCTTCCGAAGAGAGACCACCGCCGCCATATTCTTTTGGCCAGCTTGGGATGGTCCAACCTTTCGTGACCAGACGATCCATCCAAAGTTGGACGTCAGGCTCGCTAATCTTTTGGCGTCGGCCGCCCCACAATATGTCAGGCAGAACATTGTCATCACCTTGGCACGATGCAGGGCAGTTTTCTTTTAGCCAGGAGCTTGTTTCCTGACGGAATGTATCTAAGTCACTCATAGAGAATCCATAAACATTAGAAGAATCAACAGACTTCAGTATGGAAGGTGTCTCTGTGTGTGACAAGACTCAATAAAGAGTATGTATCTATACAGATTGTGAACGAAATAGCGGGCTGACCTGCAGATATCCCAGACATTTGGCGTTAATGGGGGGTATTAACAAAAATTAGAAAAATGCCCGTATTGCCCGTTGTTGGAGAGGATCGAAGAATTGTTGCTCTGCGACAGAGCGATTAGCTATTTCCATCACCTGATCCTGCCCGGTTTTGATAGACACGCCACTAAGAGACTAGTTTTGTCTCAAATGCTTCCGGGCTGATCTGCCCGTTAGCACTGTGTCGGCGGTTTCGACTGTAGTCGACTTCGATGTACTCGAATACTGTTCTCCTTATAGCCTCGCGGGTTCTAATTCGTTCACCATGGATGGCCTCGACTTTAACGGTATGAAAGAAGCTCTCCGCACAAGCATTGTCATAGCAGTTGCCCTTTGCGCTCATGCTGCACGTCAGGCCGTGTCTGTCGAGCAGTCCCTGGAAGGCAGATGAGCAGTACTGGCTGCCTCGATCCGAGCGATCAATAATCCCGCTGGGCATCTTTCGTCGCCATAGCGCCATCGTCAGCGCTTCGCAAACAAGGTTTGCAGCCATTCGCTCTGACATTGCCCAGCCAACGACCATTCGCGAGTACAAATCAATCACAGCAGCCAGATACAGCCAGCCTTCATCCGTCCATAAGTAGGTAATATCACCGACCCATCTCTGATTCGGTGCTGTTGCGGTGAAGTCCTGTTGTAGCAGATTCTCAGCCACTGGAAGATTATGTTTCGAGTTCGTCGTGACTTTGAACTTCTTCGCGGCTTTAGCTCGCAAACCTTGACGCATCATGCTGTTAGCCACAGTTTTCCTCTCACAGCTGTGGCCTGCATCGTTGAGATCTAAAACCAGTCGTGGTGACCCTGATCTTCCCTTACCGGCCTCAAATGCCAGCATGACCATCTCATCTCGTTCATGGCAACGCTGTTGTCCCGGGCCAGGGCGAATAAACTGTCGTTGACGCCAGGCGTAGAAACGACTGCGCGATACCTGCAGTATTCTAGCCATGACGGATAGCCGAAACTGCGCCGAGTGATTGTGCATAAATACGTACTTCACTTCAGGTTCTTGACGAAGTACGTTGCCGCCTTTTTTGCGATGGCAAGTTCCTCCGCTTGCTCTGCCAGTTGACGTTTCAATTGTGCGATCTCGGCTGCCTGATCACGCTCGATCAGGCTTGTACTCGCCTGTTCTCGTAGCTTTCGGCGCCAGTCATATAGCTTGGATCCGTGCAATCCCAACTGCCGAGCCGCGATGACATTCAGACGCGGATTGATCTCATTGAATGGATCAGGCCAT
This sequence comes from Candidatus Azotimanducaceae bacterium, assembly GCA_047634795.1. GTDB lineage: Bacteria > Pseudomonadota > Gammaproteobacteria > Pseudomonadales > Azotimanducaceae > UBA9659. The sequence goes on from JBLIIB010000067.1 coordinate 14,456, forward strand.
GTTGGACTAACGAGAATGATGACCGCGCTGCAACCGAACAGTTGCCCAGGGTCATGGCGCTGTTAACGCGCAATATTCGACGGGCGTTTGATGACCTTGTAAGCCAAGGACTAACACCCACACAACCGCTACGCCCTGCAGATAGTAGCATTGGTGTTCAGGGAGTTGTCTGCTTCACGGATCCAGATGGGCATATTGTTGAACTCATTGAGTATTTCGGTGATCAGCTGGGCAGTAGGACGGACGAGTTGCCAGAGAGGTAAGGGCACGTATCAAGCAGTTAATGCCTGATCCTGCGGGGGGGGTACGACAGATGCCTGCGGAATTCACAGGTTCTCGCACCTGGCTGAGCCTCGGATATCATTAG
>JBLIIB010000068.1:0-14582 GCA_047634795.1 Candidatus Azotimanducaceae bacterium
ATGTCATCACTGACTGCGCGCACGCGCTCAACGCTTCGTTTCACCTCATCGAGCGTAACGCTTGCCATTAACCCCAGGTCGATGGCCCCGCCGCGTGTAGATCTAGCGCTAGCCTTGATTTCGATTCGGTCTACCAATGGTGTGATCTCTCGAATACCTCTTGGGCCACCCGCCGATCCGATTAACTTTGGCGGCGTAGTCACTGTGGGCCCAATTTTTTCTTCGCCGCTAATATTGATCTGGTAGTGCTCTCCGTTAAAGGACGACTGACCCGTGGTCAACAATTCGCGTGTGACCTGCATCGCCTCGATGTATCGGCTCATGCGCTCTGGTCCCTCCGGGTAGGTCTCGCCCATGGCGTGAATTTCTGCAGCCGCCCAACCAGCGCCCAGGCCGGCTTCAAACCGTCCGTTTGATGCCTGCTGCAGTGATAGCGCCGCCTGGGCAAATTCTACGGGTGATCTAAACAGGTTGTTACAGAACGAGGTTGTCACAGTGAGGCGCCGGGTTGTCATCGCCATTTGGGTGGCTGCGACAAATACGTGGGGATAAAGGTGGTTCGATACCCAAAAATGATCTGATGCACAAACTCCGTGCCATCCGGCGGTTTCCATATCTTTGGCCCAGGTGCCTGGATCAGTGAAATTCACACCTGGCATGTTGACGAAATATTCCAAGACTAGCTCCCTCGTTTGGTGTGCGCTCTAACGTTGATTAAACGACCCGATGGTTATCTGCGCGAAATGGATGGTCCTGATAGATGATGTTACATTGCGTGATTAGTACGCAACCCAAACGTTTCAGCAACGCTTCATTCTACCAAACAGGGCGACTCATGCAGGTACCTACAATTGACCTTAAAGCAGCGGAAAATGACCTTGAGGTGCTCGAACCTTTGGATGCCGCCTGTCGTGATCATGGGTTTTTTCTGTTGAAAAATCATGGCATGGACCAGGCGATTGAGGCCATGTGGTCTGCGTCTGAGAATTTCTTTTCCGGTCCCGCAAAGGCAAAGCGGGCTGTCATGAGAACCGATGGTCTCCCGCTCGGATACTACGACCGCGAGTTAACCAAGCGTAAGCGTGACCTGAAAGAAGTGTTTGACTATATGCAGCCGAGGGCCGATGGCTCGGATGTTAATCAGTGGCCGAAGCAAAGCGATGCGTTTTATGAGGCGCTAAACCAATTTTTTGTCGAGGCTAGTGGTGTTGCCGAGCGGACCTTAAACCTGGTTTACCGGGCGCTTATTGGTGATAGCGCGGCAAGGATCGGCTTGCCTGAGGGTGATCCCCGCACGAGTACGGTTCGATTGAATTATTATCCTGTCTCCGACCCCCTGAGTGTTGATGAGCAGGCGCAGACCCGCGCTTTAGGTGATATGGCGTTACATCACCATACTGATCCCGGCGTCATCACATTATTGTTGCAAGACATGACGGGCGGCCTGCAAACCCATTCTCGTGCCGAAGGCTGGATCGATGTGCCTCCCGAAGCCGGAACGATTGTAGTGAACCTTGGTGATGCGCTTCAGGTCTGGACGAATGATGTGTATCGCGCGGCGGTTCATCGCGTGCAACCCATGCGTTCAATTGGATCAGAAGCCGGCCGATTCAGTACGCCCTATTTCTTCAATCCGAAGCGCGATGCGGTGCTAGAGCCTCTAACTGCGCTGTCTAGCAACCCCCCGGTTTATCAATCGTTCACCTGGAAGGAATACATAAAAGGGCGCGTGGACGATAACTTTGCTGACCTGGGTGAAGATGACATTCAGATTGATCGTTTCAAAGTAGCCTGAAGGGTCGCTCGACCCCACTACTGGTTTGACAGGTAACGTTCGATGAGCTGACGAGTCACGGTAGGCTCATAGATCTCGAGCCATTCCGGGGAAGATTTTTCATAACCGAGCGCTAACTTACAGATTTTTGTTAGGTCCTCTGCAGTACACAGTTGGTTGTTCAGGATATCCTGGCCTGGGAATATCATCGCGCCCCTTAACCTTTGTGTTATCTCCGAAATTGTCTCTTGTGCCAGGGGTGTCGGCGCTCCAATGACCCACGGCTCGGTTTGTGCCTGAAGTGCGGGGGCGGCCAGGTAGCCGTTGCCGAGAACGGCGAGGTTCCTGCTCGCTGCTGCCATTACGGGTAGCCCGACCAGATTCATGACAGCAAACGGCCCGAGACCAACGCCCAGTCGGTCGAGCGCAATCGCGTCGATATCACCGGGCGCTGCGAGTTCAAGGCAGCGGGCCGCTTCGTTGATATAGGGCAGTGACTGTCGATTTAGAACAAAGCAGGGTGTGTCTGCGCAGATAACCGCTGTTTTTTCGTGGTTGTTAAACCAGTTTGCCAACTGTGGTGCCAAGGATTCTTTTGTCCCAGCGCACGGCACAATTTCAACGATAGGGTTAAAGTCTGCAGGGTTGTTGTAGTGCACCCCGATAAACCGTTCGGTTTTCGTCAAGGCGACAGCCAGATCTTCAACCAGCAGTGAGCTTGTGTTTGAGGCGACGATACAGTTCTGATCAACCACATCGCTAATCTGCGACAACACATTGCGTTTGACTTCAAGATCTTCAAATACCGCCTCAATCACAAAATCGCAGTCTGTGATCACGTCCAGAGATGTTGAGAGGCTTAGGCTCAATCCTTCCAAGTGTTGCTTTGCGCTGTTCAGTTGCGCGTCGTTAGTATCGATCAGTGTGACGTTAGAGCCCGCATTAGCAAGATGCTTTGCGATACCTGTACCCATCAATCCAGCGCCAACCACGGCGGTTTTGTTTAACATGATTACCAGCCACTCCGGGTTGAAAGACCGCAGTCGATGGTGAGCACCGTGCCTGTTATTGACGCGGCTGCATCACTGGCGAGGAAGACGACCGCGGACGCAATGCTGTCCGGGTCAACCAGCCTTTGTAAGGGCGCAGATTCGATCCAGGCGTTGACGCCTTCTGGCCAACCTTCCTCGATTCCTTCTCTGGCAATGAGCCCGGGGGCGATTGCATTGACTCTAATATCTGCGTGTCCGAATTCTAGGGCGCAAGCGCGGGTTAGCATTTCCAGCGCTGCCTTGGAGGTCGAGTAATGACTATGACCCGATGCGGGGCGATGCGCTTCAACGGATGAAATGTTAATGATTGCGCCGGGGATGGCTTGCGCGGCGAACTGTTGACTCAGTATCAGGGGCGCTTCAACGTTGGTTTTTTGGGTGGCGGCCCAGCGTGCTGGGGTAAGTGATGTCAGGTCCCCTACATCTTGAGATTCCGTCGCCGCACAATTGATCAGAATGTCCACGGGGCCAATGGCATCTGTCGTCGCCTTGAACAATCTTTCTACATCCGTGGTGATGCTTAAATCAGCTTTTACGATAATCGCGGGTTGAGTCATAGAGGCTTTGAGCGATTCCGCGCCGGCCTGATTTTGATGATAGTGGATGCCTACACTGGCACCGGCAGCATCGAGTTGCCTGGCGATGAAAGGACCTAGGCCGCTGCTTGCGCCTGTCACGAGTGCTCGTCTGCCTTCGAGTGAAAATGTAATGCCTGCCACGTTGCTGATCCTCTTTGGTTGTCTGGTGTTTCAATTGGGTGTTTTAGATGGGCTTTTTATGTGCGCTTTCCAGGCCCATCTGGGATGGTTCTCTCAGACCTATTCGGGATTCATTTTGAACTAGAATCATAACATTGGTAGGGTTCATGCCTTCCTTAAATTTCTAATGAGATTCTGAGTAAAATGTCAAAATTTCTGGTTGCAAATACCGGTGCCAAAGAATTCTGGACCGATGAACGTTGTTACATCACGGAGTTGTGCAATACGAATCAGCTATCCGAAGGATCGCTTGCGATCGCGAGGGTGGAGATGGGTGTGATAACGCAGTTGCACAGTCTGACCGGCTTGATTGAGACCTATATCGTGATAGAAGGCCGAGGATTGATGGAAGTGAATGGCGATGAGTTTGTGATTGAACCGGGAGATCAGGTGGTCATTCCAGCAGGTGCCTCACAGCGCGTGAGTAATCAGGGCGATGTGGATTTAAGGTTCTATTGTCTGTGCACGCCAAGGTTCTATCCGGAGTCTTATGTGAATCTGGAGGATAGCTAATGGCGATGATCGATAATCTGGAAGCGATGCTGACCGATGGTCGAGACGATGCAATGCTGCGGTTTGGGTTAGGTAGTGCTTACTTCAATCAGGGTGAGTTACCTTCGGCGGTATCCCATCTTGAAGCGTGTATCGCCCATGATGCGAGTTACGCAGCAGCATATAAGCTCCTCGGTAAGAGTTATTTCCAGCTCAGTAAATACAATGAGGCGCTTCGCGTGCTTCAGGCAGGACTACCCGTGGCCATAAAAAAGGGCGACAAACAATCGCAGAAAGAAATAGAGGTATTTCTTAAGAAAACTCAAAAGGTGATGAGTGATGGCTAGACTGAATCTCGGCTATGCGAACTTTTTTGTTTCGGACTTTGATCAGACAATGACATTCTTTCGAGACCAATTAGGGTTGAAAGTCAGTAAGGAGGACGCCTCTTTTGGATATGCTTCCTTTGCGACCGGTCCTGCGCAGATTGCCTTTGCCTGTTCGACAGATCAACCCGACCTGATTGGTCGGCATACGGGTATTGGGCTGCTGACCGATGATATCCACGCGGCTTATGAAGAACTGCGTGCTGCGGGCGTTGAGTTTGAAATGGCGCCGACGCAGCAGCCCTGGGGTGGCATCCTTGCACTCTTCAAAGACCCGGACGGCAACATTTTTTATCTTGACCAGGAGCAACCACATTGATTAATGGATTCGAACTACATCAACCTGACTGGGCGGTTGCGGCACTAGCTGAGATCCCTGAATTTGTGCCGAGCCTCGACGCGCGTATGCGCTGGGTGATCCGGTTTTCTGAACTTAATATCGATCATGAGACAGGGGGGCCATTTGCTGCGGGGGTTTTTGAATCGGAAACTGGTCGCCTGGTCACGATTGGTGTCAATCGTGTGATGGCATCCAATTGTTCTTCTGCCCATGCCGAAGTGATGGCGCTGTCTCTGGCGCAGCAATCTATTGGTCATTTTGATCTGGGATCAAGTGATGCTGAGATTGGCGGCCAATCGTATCAACTGGTGGTGAACTGGCGTCCCTGTGCCATGTGTTACGGGGCGCTGATCTGGTCGGGTGTCCGATCTCTCGTGATCGCAGGTTCCGGTCCGGAACTCGAGGAGATTACGGGGTTTGATGAAGGGCCTATACACCCAGAGTGGCGGCAAGAACTGTTAAAAAGAGGCATTAGCGTCACCGACAACGTACTAACGGCTGAGGCGATTTCAGTCTATGAAAAATTCCGGCGCAAAGGCGCCTATGTCTACAACGGCCGAACAGGCACAGGGAGAGACAGTGGCGGTATTTGATGTTGATACTCGCGTTGAGCGGGTGAGTGAGTCTGGTTTTACTGGCTTCGTTGATGAGGGATGGAGTATCAGCGGGAATCCTAATGGCGGTTACCTTCTTTCACTGATCAGCAGCGCGATTGCCGAAGTGTCGCCACATCCGGACCCGCTAACATTTACTGCTCACTATTTAAGACCCGGTGCAGAAGGTAAGCCGTGTCAAATTGAAGTCGACGTTGTGCGCACAGGAAGAACCTTAAGTACTGTTCGAGCGAGACTCATACAGGAAGGTAAATCGCGTGTAGAAGTTATTGCGGCTTACGCGGATCTTTCAGTCGCGGCGGGGGTGCATGCCAATATTACTGAACCTGCACCGGACATGCCACCGCCGGAAGAGTGCATCGCGCGCACGGGGGATTTGCAGGGAATCGACATCGCCATGATAAAAAAATTGGATGTCCGATTACATCCTGATCAGGCAATACCGGGCGGCGCAGGAGTGCCGGAAGTCTCTGGCTGGATTCGGTTTACAGATGATCGCCCTATCGATACGCGGGCACTGCTCCTTTTTTGCGACACTTTTCCCCCGTCACCCTTTGGCCAACTCGGTGTCGTGGGGTGGGTGCCAACGATAGAGCTCACGGTTCATGTCAGGCGAAGGCCGTCACCGGGTTGGATCAAAGGTCGGTTTAGAACTGACGATCTTGAGCAGGGGCGAATGATTGAGTCCGGTGCGCTGTGGGATCAGAACAACCATTTGGTTGCCATAAGCCGACAAGTCGGACTGGTGCTTAACAAAACCTAGGCAAGCTTTCGGCGACGACCTCAGGCAATCAGCGCGCCAAGCGCGATTGTCAGTGAATGGGTCACCGCTGTTTTGACCGCGTCTTGATGAGGGTCATAGCTTTCCATAGAGCCGTCATCCTGTGCGAGCGGGTTGCCATCGATCGCAACCACCGCGCCGGATTCGACATTATGCAGGCTGCAAATGACCAATAGCGTGGCCACCTCCATTTCAACCGCTGTCACGCCGGCCCGCTGCCATAGTGGCAAGTCGCTGCCGAGAATGTCGTGCGGGTAAAACATATCGGACGTCAGCAGGAGACCCTCGTGGGCGTTGATGCCTTTTGACCCAGCGATATTTCGCATGGCGATCAAAACATCGGCCGTTGCGATCGCCGGATATGTGCCGGGTACCAGTTTTTGCGATAAACCATCTTCTCTGACAGCGCCGACGGCAATCACCACATCGCCGGCAACAACATGCTCCTGCATGCCGCCGGCAGAACCCGCTCTGACGATCCTGCTGGCACCAGACTGGCAGAGCTCTTCGAAGCATGCGCCAGCGCCTGCGGAACCAACGCCATGTGACACTACGCCGATTTCCTGGCCTTCAAACGTGCCCCTAATCGAGCGGTATTCCCGGTTGTGGCTGATCGCCTGAACATCCGACAAGTGCTCGGCGACGATATCGATTCGGTTCGGGTCGCCCACCACGAGGATTCGGCTGGGAAGATTGTCGGTGTCTGTTTTTAGAATAGGTAAAAAAGTCATGAAGTTTTATCCGGGATAGAAGTAGTAAAGATGATGAAGTTTGTGTTGGTTGTTTCAGTTTGCCTTAAGCCATATGTCGACTTATCTATCGATGCAGCCGAGTTGAACATCAATGAATAGTGAGGCCTTGTTCACTTACGTTGGGCCTTATGCAGTTCAGCCATTAGGGCGAATATCTCCATGGTGTTGGGTGCAGTATTGTCGCCACTATATTCTCGGTAGAGTGTGTCGACGTTGACTGCGATTCGCTCCGCGTCGGTCCAGCTTTCGAAATCCTTCAGGGCGATATCATGAGCCGCATCCCGCGCCGACAAACCTGCATCAAATCGCTTTCGGGCTTCTACATCGATGTACGAGAGGTAGTCTTTAACGCGCTGCACGCCTTGTTTGTCGGTAATGGGGCCGTGACCGGGCACGATCACATCGGGGTCCCGCTCAATAATCAAATCGCACGCCGCAAGCCAGTTACTCACAGGACCAGCCCACATAATAGGGGTGCCTTCGATAAAAAGTATGTCGCCGGTAAACACCGTTTTGTCGTGGTCTACAAATACCAGTATATCGCCACCGGTGTGTGCCGGTCCGACTTCGAGCAGTTCAATATCTCGATCACCGACTTTAAGTTCCAGGCGATTTGAAAAAGTGCGCGTGGGTAATTTTTCTGACACATCAGAGAAATCAAAGTCGCCAAAAATCTCAATAAAGTATTCACCTGTATCGCCGAGTTCGGGCGCCATCGCCATCATTTGTTGCATGCGCTCTGGACCAAAGGCTTCCATTTCCCGGGCGCCGGCTTCTGATGCAATCACTTCGGCCTTTGTACACAATCCGTTGCCGTGGGTGTGATCGCCATTGGCATGTGTATTAACGACGGTGTCGATCTGTTCGGCGCGGATACCGGTCGCACGCTGCATCTCTCCGAGCATGTCCCGGGTTAGCGGCGCATCAAACAACGTGTCGACCAGTAGCGATTGGTCAGCATCAACAATTAGGCCAGCGTTAGACCAGCCCCAGCTACCATCGGGTTGGAGGTAGCTATAGATGCCGTTGCCGTTTTCGATGAGTCCTTTTTGATAATTCCAGGCCGTCATGAGATTCCTTGGCGAGACGGTTTCCTGAAAAATCATAGCATGGCGCACGATCGTGCTACAGGTTTACTCAACCTCGCAATCCCTGCATGGTAGTGAGAATAAGCCTATGAATGAATCAGCAAAATGAGGAGCGTTCAATGAAAGATTTCAAAGATAAAGTGGCGGTAGTGACCGGCGCGGCGAGCGGTATCGGATTGGCAACCGCAACTCGTTTTGCGCAAGAAGGCATGAAGTTGGTGCTCGCAGATATTGAAGAAACTGCGCTAGCGAACGCGGTGCAATCGTTGACGGATGCGGGCCATGATGTGATCGGTGTGCCGACTGACGTATCAAAGTGGGATGCGATTCAGGCGCTGGCCGACGCAACAATATCTACCTATGGGCAGGTGAACATTGTTCACAACAATGCGGGTGTGGTTGTCTCGGGTCCGATAGAGGAATTGTCTTTGTCAGACTGGGAATGGGTGCTCGGTGTTGACTTGTGGAGCGTAATTTATGGCATCAAAGCGTTCCTACCCTTGATCAAGCAGGCAGGTGAAGGTCATGTCGTGAGTACGGCTTCTACGGCTGGTCTGCAGGCTCCGGCGACTATTGGACCTTATGGCGTGGCCAAGTTTGGTGTGGTGGCACTGTCTGAAACCTTGAGGCAGGAATTGGCAAACGTGCCCAATATTTCGGCATCCGTCTTGTGTCCGGGGGCGATCAATACGCAAATTGTCACCAGCAAACGGAACCGTGATCCGGAGTCAGCGAAAGATCACAAGGCAACAAATGAAGAACGCGGTTTTGAATCCAGAGCGGGTGCGCTCCTGGCGGAGCAGGGCAAAGCGCCGGAAGAAGTGGCGGGAATGGTTGTGGGCGGTATTACGCGAGACGATTTCTGGATCATCACACATGATGAATGGAAGGACGTTATGGTCAAACGTATGGCTGCAATGAAAAAAGACAATTCACTGTATACGGGATTTGGGGGGTAACGATGGTTTTTTAAGAGGGCGGCTAATGACTCTGCCCAGTTCGAGGCGAAGCTCATCATCGATAAAAATGCGCGCTGCGGTACCAAAATCATATGCCTTGGGCGCTAGGTTGGATTGATTCGGTGCGATCAGGACGTTGAGTCGGTGCGTCGCGTAGCCATGAGGCCTCGCATTGGTTGCCTGTTCCCCGTTTTCAGGATCATTGATGGGGACGTCATCCCGCTCACCGGGCACCTGAGCATGATTTTCTGCTTGCCGGGTGAGCAACCCGTGGCGGTCCAGAAACTGCTACCAATAGAATTCATACTCACCGTTCAACTCGACGTTGCCATCGCGTGGAAGGTTCCACTCACTGAGATTGAGGAACCCCAAGCCTAAGCCTTTAGCGGGCAGCAATACCCTTTGAACCCGGTCCATGGCAGTGAATGCCCTGAATCAGGCAACCCGGGCTTCTGGCCAGAGTCTAAGGAAGTTTTCGCTGTAAAACTTGGTCTTGCCGTTTTCAGCGATATTTTCGAGTGACTTTTCGAACTTTCCTATGGGATTCCGGCCGCCTTCGACGTGAGGGTAATCGCTGGAGAACAAGTAGAGATCATCGTTAGATTGCTCGATCAGGTTGGCGACGTTCTCATGTGGGAATGGTGTGAAGCCCATTTGTTGCGAGAGTTGCTCTGATGGTGTTCTGTCGAAGCGGACGGACTCATCCACTCGTCCGTATATCTTGCTGACCCAATTCAGGCGTTTCACCATTTCAGGTACCCAGCCGGCGCCGAGTTCAACGGCTGCGCCGCGAAGTTTCGGATGACGGTCAAATACGCCGTCCAGTAGTAGCATGGAAATGAAGGTTTCAGGTGGCTGATGCATCAGTGCTGCATCTTTGGTCCGCACGTTTTCGCCGCCACCCATCCAGTCTTTGACGGCCGCCCTGCCGTTGTTGCTCCAGGCTTTAAGCGCCTGCAGTGGCGAGCCGCCCACATGCAAGACAAAGGGTGTGTTTGATTCGGCGAGAAGTGCCCAAAATTTTTCGAGATCAACATGACCCGGTGCATGATCACCCGGCGCGCGGTGAGGCACCCAAATGGCTTCCAACCCGTTTTCGATAGCCCACTGGGCCTCAGCAAACGCCATCTCAGGGTTGTCTAGGGGCACAATACCAACACCCATCAACCGGTCGTCATCATGGCAGAAATCAGCCATATGTCGGTTGTGCGCGCGTGTTGCGCCGTAGCGGAGGTTCAATGGCTTTTTCTGGCTCGGGTGAAAGGGGAACGCAACACTATGGGTTGCGAACACCAACTGTTTTTTGAATCCCAGGAGATCCATGGCGACCTTTCGGTCGTTTTTGTTGAAGGCGCCCAGCGCTTGTATTTCTTTGGAGCTCTCTATGAGGCTGTCGCCCAGCGCAACCTGCTCGGCGATATGCGATTCGCTGTGCTGCCCACCCTGATCCATGATGATGGCCACTTCTTCGTCGGTTACCAGAGATGCGCTATAGCTTACCTCTGGTATGTCGTCTCGAATGGCCGGGTCGGCATAGGACTTCAGGAAGTCTGGCAGCTCCATAATGTGGCTGTCGGCGTCGTAAAAAGGACGATCTTCAGGTGCGTATGCCATGAGGTGCTCCAGGAAAATTGTACGTCCTGACAGATTAGCCGTATTGCCGTGCGCCGTCTATAAATTGGCTATTCCTCGATCTAGAGCTTTACCTCGCCGCCATCTACAGCTTCACCATGCCGCCATCCACAACTAGGGTTTGTCCCGTGATATTCATTGAATCGTCGGAGACGAGGAATTTGACGGCATTGCCCATGTCCTCGGTGGTTTGTTCGCGTTTAAGGGGGGTGCGATCAAAGATGTCGGGATAGTTGTCGTCGAAAATCCCTTCGAACCACGTTCTGGGGTCCATATCCTTGAATTCAGGTACCTGCGCAACGGCTCGCTTCGCATTTTCTTTCCAGGAATCCGTGTAAACCAGGCCGGGACAAATGGCGTTAACGTTGATGTTAAGCGGGCCCAATAGATCTGCCTGAGTCTGGGTATAGTTGATCAGCGCGGCTTTCATTGCGTTGTAGCTGGGATGCACAAACATTGTCAGCATCTTGGGCGAAAAGGAACCGAGACCGGCGATAGAGGATACATGCACAATCTTCCCCTGCTTTGCCTGTTTCATATGCGGAACCACAGCTTCGGTCATTAAGACGATAGGTAAGAGATTTTGCCGATAGATCGCATTCCAAACGGCTTCTACCGGTGCGAGGGGATGTTCTGGTGGGGTTTGTGTTTCCTTCGGGCCAGCACCCACGTTATTCACCAGAATATCGATCTTACCTTGGGACTCAATTGTTTCACTGACGACCTCTGTGATTCTATTAGGATCGGTAATGTCGCCGGGCATGCCGATGGCTTTGCCACCAGCCGCGATAATGGCTTCGACCGTATTATTGGTGGTGGTGGCTCCGTAGGAGTTAACAATAACGGTGGCACCTTCACTGGCGAGAGAGAGGGCGATGGCTTTGCCTATGCCGCGTCCTGCTGCGGTGACAATGGCGGTCTTGTTTTGGAGTTTCATACCGTGACTTCTTTTGTGTTTTTGTCGTAAGAATCACAATGGCCCACAGAGCCTGAACATTGCAACCCCTCGGCATCGCACGGCTCGAATGCTTGGTGTAGGGTTAGGACGTTCTGTTAGATATTTCTGCTAGACAGTTCGATTAAATAGTTCGGCTAGTGATCAAAAAATAACAAAAACAAAAATAGTGAGAAGGGTAGACATCGAATGAAGGCAAAAAACGAGAGACTTGCGGCGATTGCTGAATTAACAGCGCCGGGTATGGATTATGAGATAGTTGCGGGCGAGGTTTGGGGAAGGCCCTGCAGAATGTTTCGAAATGCGCCAGAAACCCTTCGGGATCTCTTTGACCAAACGAGGAGTGACGAAACATTTCTCGTCTTTGAAGATGAGCGATATAGCTTTGATGAGACTGCTCAAAAGGTCGCACAACTCGCCAACGTCCTCACTAAAGAGTTCGGCGTCAAGAAAGGCGATCGCATCGCTATTTCCATGAGGAATTACCCGGAGTGGGTATTCGCTTTTAACGCGGCAATATCGATAGGCGCCGTTGCCGTTGCCATGAATTCTCTGTGGCAATCTGAAGAAATGGCGTTTGGTCTTGAAGACAGTGGAGCAAAAATACTCTTTGCCGATAGCGAACGACTAGCGCGATTGGCGCCAGTCAGAGCAGGGCTTGATATTCAGGTCATTGGTGTTCGCTGTGAGGCGGTGGATGGTGTTGCTGACTTTTCAGCATTGATGGCCGCAGAAACTTCCACGGTTTTGCCTGATGTGGCGATTGATCCCCAGGACCCTGCCACCATTCTTTATACGTCAGGTTCAACGGGCCACCCTAAGGGAGCTGTGTCGTGCCACCGAAACATTTTGAACGCGCTGTTGTCTTGGGAATTGGAAGGGCAGATCGGCCAAAAAATCAGCGGCGCCGGGCCTTTGGTGCTCGATTACCAACTGGCAAGTCTGTTGGCCGTGCCGCTCTTCCATGCGACGGGTTCGCACGCGGTTATGCTTGCCTCCTATCGAGCCCAACGAAAAATGGTTTCCATGTACAAGTGGGATATCAATGAGGCGACCCGCCTCATTGAGACTGAACAAATTTCAGTGTTTGTAGCGCCGGCCGCGATGACCGGTGATCTTGAACGTGCGGCGCGAACCACCGAGCGAAACCTCAGTACCCTCTTGACGGTGGGTGGCGGGGGGGCCCCGCGGGCGCCGGAGCAGGTGAAGAATATAGCGGGCACTTTTGAAAAAGCGCTGCCCAATACGGGTTGGGGGATGACTGAAACCAATGCGATTGGTGCGGGTATTAGCGGAGAGGACTATGTCGCTCACCCCGGGAGTTCTGGCCGGGTGTCCGCGGTCCTGGATATCCGGGTTGTTGATGACGAGGGTAAAGAATTGGCGGTGGGTTCGCGCGGCGAGCTTCAGATTCGGGGTGTATCCATTATTGACGGATACTGGGATCGTCCGGAAGCTAACGCGGAAACTTTCGTCGGTGAATGGTTAAAAACCGGAGATGTAGCCTATATCGATGATGATGGTTACCTTTACATCGTCGATCGAATCAAGGATCTCGTCATTCGCGGGGGTGAAAATATCGGCTGTGCGGAAGTTGAAGCCGGATTGCTCGCCCATCCGAATATCCAAGAAGCGTCCGTCTACTCTGTTCCGGACGAGCGCCTTGGCGAAGAAGTGGGGGCAACCCTATATTGCGCATCTCCCATCGAGGAAGATGACCTGCGTGCATTCTTGCTTGAACATATCGCGAGATTTAAAATCCCCAGATACCTCAGCTTTTTTTCAGAACCTCTGCCTCGTATAGCTTCTGGCAAGATCGATAAACGCCAGTTGCGCGAGCAATTTGTCAAATCCCTTTCCTGAGATGAACTCTTAAGCCGAAATATGTCACAGATATGGAAAGTGGGACTGCTTTATTCGGTCCTACTCTTAGCGCCACAACTGTGATGTAAACCGGCGGCCGTCGCCCGACGCCCTAAGCGATTGATCTGCCGAGAGCTGGACAAGACCCTGCGGTTTGTCCAAGGGGAGCATGAACAAATTGACCAAAAGTGAAACAAAACCAGAAGCTCGTCGTATATCTGTACAGGGTTTATCTAAAAAGCCCCCCATTGTTAGGGTTTACGAAAGAGGTTCAATAATGAATACAGGATATCGCATTGGCGCAGTTGCCAAATTAACAGGTATTTCAACGGATACGATTCGAGCGTGGGAGCGACGTTACAGCGTTGTTGAGCCGAATCGAGGTGAAAACAACAACCGTTACTACACAGATGGACATATTAAGAAACTGATTAGCGTGAAAAGGCTCGTAGATGCGGGTCAGGCCATCGGTACGATTTGTCGGCTTTCAGAGCCAGAACTTACCGAGCGCACGAGTGGCTTACTGGGTATTGATCGGCAGTTCCGAATCGGCCAGTCAAGCGATTGGGCTATTGTGAGTGTGCAACAGCCGGGTTGGCTCAAAGCCTGCGTGGCATCACAACCGGACAATGACGTGACCTGGTTGTCGGGTCTTGGAGATTTGAAGGTTGCAGACTATGCCTTTACGGTGATCGATATGCCATCTCTGTCAGAAGTCAACGAGCAGGAAATTATTAGACACGTCCCATTGGAATGTTCGAGCAATTGCCTGATTGTTTACCGATTTGCATCAAGGAACCAATTGCGTTCGCTAGCATCCCGCGGATTCAAATTACTGAAAGGACCTTTGGAACCTTTTGCGTTAGCGAATCTCCTGGCCGCAGACGGGCAGGCGGTAGCCGCAGCGCAGCCGAGACAGTTTAGTCAGTTGCAGTTAAATAAACTGTCAGATCTCAACAGCCCGGTTGCATGTGAATGTCCAAAGCATTTGGCAGAGCTCATTACAGCACTCAATCAATTCGAGGATTATTCCAACGATTGCATGACCCAAAGCGTGGAGGAAGCAGATCTTCACCGAAGGCTGTTTGAGATGACCAGTCAAGCAAGGGCCATTATGGAACAAGCGCTATCGGAGG
>JBLIIB010000069.1:0-14576 GCA_047634795.1 Candidatus Azotimanducaceae bacterium
CTATGTTGAAGGTAATCATATCCAGTGTATTTCTGGTGTGTCTTTTAGGCGTATCCAGAGTGATGGCGGAACCCACCGCGATTCATGCGTTGGCTGATGGCTTCCATGCTGCGGCCGCAAGATCTGATTTCGATGGGTATTTTGGTCATTTTTCGAAACACGGCTATTTTCTAGGCACCGATGCTTCAGAGCGTTGGTCTGTGGATGAGTTCAAAGAATACGCGCGTGCGCCTTTTGCGGAAGGCCGAGGCTGGCGGTACAAGGTGCTGGAGCGCCACGTCGAACAGGGCAAAAACAACGATGTTTTCTGGTTCGACGAAGTGTTACTAAATGATGCTCTCGGTCGTTGTCGCGGTACAGGCGTTGTGGTGAAAGAGGGCGGTCAATGGAAGATAGCGCACTATAGCCTTACGCTGTTAATTCCTAACGATATCGCTGATGCGGTGGGAGCGGCGTCTCTCAAACAAGATGGGCTTCTCCAGCGCTAACCTCAAGTGTGACGCTAAGCGGGCGCCTGGTGTGATAGCAGTATGTCGAGAAAACTCTGACCGTACTTGTTAAGCTTTCGTTCGCCGACACCAGGAAGTTCAGCGAAATCGCCAAGATTCGCGGGCAGGGAAAAGACCATCGCCTGCAGGGTGCTGTCGTGGAAGATGACGTAGGGCGGCACGCCTTGTGTCTCTGCCAGAGAACGTCGATGTTCTCGAAGCGCCTCCCAAAGTCCAACATCAATATCGTCGGGCAAAGGTGTCTTGGACAGCGGCTTTACTTTTTTGGCACTGGCATGCTCCAGCACATCTTTCCTGAATTGAATCTTCTCGTCACCGCGAAGCAGGGCGCGGCACTGCTCTTCAAGTACCAATGCGCCAAATTTATCTGCGTCCGCGCGAACAAAGCCGCGCGCGATGAGCTGCCTGAAGACTGATTGCCAGGTGGAAAGGTCCGTGTCAGCGCCAATGCCGAAGACCGGTAACAGGTGGTGATCAAACTGAACGACTTTATCCGTCTGATTGCCGCGCAAAACGTCGGTAAGATAAGAGACGCCAAATCGTTGGCCCGTGCGAAACACAGCGCTCAAAGCTTTTTGAGCGGCTTCTGAGCCATCCCAGGTTTCAGCCGGTGAAATACAATTGTCACAGTTACCACAATGCGGATTTGACGTTTCATCGAAGTAGGCGAGCAGGGCATGTCGACGACAGGTCGTGAGCTCACAGAAACCCAGCATCGCGTTAAGCTTCATTTGTTCTACGCGGCGATGCTGTTCGTCGCCCGTAGATCTGTCCAGCATTTGCCGAAGCTTCGTGACGTCTTGTAGCCCATAGACCATCCAGGCGTTTGACGGGGCCCCGTCGCGTCCCGCGCGTCCCGTTTCCTGATAATACGCTTCGACAGTTTTGGGTAAATCCAGATGTGCGACAAACCTGACGTCCGGTTTGTCGATACCCATCCCAAAGGCAATTGTGGCAACAATGACGACGGATTCTTCCCGAAGAAATCTCGCCTGAGTTTTGGCGCGCAATTCAGAGTCAAGGCCGGCGTGATACGGGTAGGCGTTAAACCCATCTTTTCGGAGCCAGGCGGCCGTCTCTTCTGTTTTTTTCCGTGAAAGGCAATAGATGATGCCGGCATCTTTCGAATGTTCGTTCTTTAAGAAGTGTAATAGTTGTTGTCGCGGGTTTTTCTTTAGTCCGATGCGGTATTGGATATTGGGGCGGTCAAACCCGGCTAAAAATAGTCGCGCGTCGTCGAGTCCCAGCCGCGTGACGATTTCATCTCGGGTCCGAGCGTCTGCTGTTGCTGTGAGGGCTATCCTGGGGACATCGGGGAACCGTTCCTGAAGAATGCTCAGTCCCAGATAATCCACACGAAAATCATGGCCCCATTGAGACACGCAGTGTGCTTCGTCAATGGCAAACAAACTGATATCAGCTTGTTCCAGGAGGTTTAGCATTCGCTCCTTAGCGAGTCGTTCTGGTGCTACGTAGAGCAAATCCAGATCACCGCTGAGTAATGCAGATTCGATTGCCTGGGTCTCGCTAGGCTGCTGGGTTGAGTTCAGGAATCCGGCACTCACACCGGCTTGATGCAACGCGTCAACCTGATCTTGCATTAACGCGATAAGTGGGGATATCACCACACCGCAGCCTTTTCTGGCGATCGCCGGGATCTGGTAACAAAGAGATTTCCCGCCGCCCGTCGGCATAAGCACCATGGCATCTTGCCCAGACATCAATGTGTCGATCACGTCGCCCTGGGGCGCGCGAAACTCGGCGTAACCAAACCTCTCATTGAGGATTTCCAGGGGGGTATTCATGGGGCTATCGTTCATACTTTGTGGTTCACGAGTCAGTGGTGTTTACGTTAATCGTTCGATCATCAATCGGACAATCGTAGCGACTCCAGTTGATGGAGCAAGCGAGATGCGCAATTTACGCTGTAAGAGATCAGCATGCTAGAGTGTCATCCGAATTGTTCGTTTCAATGATGTCCCATTTGATGATGTTCCATTCGACTATTGTTCATTCGACTACTTTGCACTCAACGATTTTTCATCCAATCATGTTCAACCCATTAGGAACCTAATATGGCACCCATCCCTAAAGGCGGTACCGTTGCCGTCACAGGCGCGGCAGGATTTATTGGTGGTTGGGTGGTCAGTACCTTGTTGGAACGTGGTTATCGGGTAAAAGCCTGTGTTCGTGATACGGATAATGACGCCAAAGTGGGTTTCCTTAAGTCGTTTGGTGGGTATGCATCAGGCAGGTTAACGCTACATTCCGCTGATCTGGACAACGATGGCTGTTTCGATGAAATCTTTAAGGGCTGCCACGGCCTGACGCACGTGTCTCATATTTCAGACTACAGCGATATTGAATACGTCAGGCGGGTTTGTGATCACATCATCCAATCCGTTAATGCCTCGGAAACCATTAATCGGGTAATTGTAACGTCGAGCGTTGCAGCGGTGATTTCGGAGATGGACCTTGAAGAACTCGTTCGGCGCCCCGTACTTTATGAAGATCGCTACCCTGACGACACGAACCCGAGACGGACCCCGGCCAGCCAGGGTTATTCTCTGGGTAAGATACTCGCCGAAACTGCGTTTTCTGAAGCGGCAGCGATTAACGGTCGATGGGATGCCATCACGTGTTGTCCTGCGGACAACGTCGGCCCCATATTGTCCCGACACCAGAAAGATTCCGGCCCGTGGCAGCATCATGTCGAAGAAATGTTAGGTGGTAAATACGAGCAAAATTGGGTGTATCGCCCTTGGTTTCCGGTTGACGTCAGGGATAACGCAGCAGCGCACGTAGGCTTACTCGAAAGCAGTCAGATCAAAAATGGCGAGCGCTATATCGCGTGGTCTACAGAAGCTTGGGATGTGGAAGACGTCTGCGCTGGTATTGCAGCTGTTTTACCCGAGCTCAAATTTGATGTGACTGAAGCGTTTGATCAGCACCCTGAAAAACTCCAGGCCAGGCAGGCCAAGTATAGAGCCATCTGGGCGGGCTGTGATCTGAGGAACGAGCGTATACAAATGGTGACGGACGTCAGCTTCCGTACTTTTGATGAGTCACTCAGGGATTGTGTTGAATCATTATTGTCAGTCGCTGGCGTAACGCCGGTTTCACGCGGTTAACTGACGAACCCTGTTTAAGCATGCTTATTTAACCATCCTGTTTAGCCAACTAACCCTAGGCGGGCGCCTCACCTTCAATCTGGAGACGATGAATCACCCGCGGTTCATCCCCATGGTCATGCACGGCATAGTGCATCACGCTTCGGTTGTCCCACATCAACAGATCGCCGGACTGCCAGGCGTGTCTGCCCTGAAATTCTGGCCGGACACTGTGTTCAAACAAAGTTCCAAGCAACCCCGCACTTTCCTGTCGTGACCATCCTGTAATTTTTTCCGTAAAAGCGCGGCAAACATACAGCGCCTTTTTACCTGATTCGTCGTGAGTCCGGACAACGGGGTGGGTCGCTTTGGCTGCTTCTGAGGTATCAGCGTTGTAAAGCCTCGCCAAGTCTGCCGCGGAATGTACCGCCCTAAGATGAGCGAGTGTCGACTTAAGGCCTGCTGAAAGCTCATCAAAGGCCAGCACCTGATTTGAGAATGCCGTGTCTCCGCCAATAGATGGCGTTTCGTGGGCGTAGAGCATGGTTAGTTTAGGCGGCGTGAGGTTGTAGGTCATATCGGAATGCCAGTGCTGGTTCACATCGCGCCGCTTTCCCCGGTTCTTCAGTTCGAGCATATCGGGATGGTCCGGCATGCCGCCATAAGGATGTCGAAGCAACGTTCCCCAACGTTCGCCAAAGGCCAAGTGTTCTTGAATACTGAGCTTCTGGTTTGGAAAAGCCAGCACGTGATATTGCCGGAAGAGTTCCTTGAGTTGATCAAAAGCCTGATCATCAAGCTGCTTCACGTCGATTCCTTCAACGCGTGCACCTAAGGGGGCTGACATTGGAGTGACCTGCATATCGGTTTATCCATTGGGAACGGGTTTGAACTCGGAAGTATAGGGTATTTTTCATCCTCTTCTAGCGCGGTGGTCGGCACCTGAAACTACCCGGTATTCGCACACAACGGAGATGGAGAGAGCGCAAACAGACCTGATACACTCGATAAAACCAATTAGTTTTCAGTAGGAGTCAGGTGTGGCCATTCGAGTTGAACATGAGTTTTCATTCACAGCCGATCAGGTTTGGGCGATTGTTGGAACCCCGGATCGTGTGGACTGGGTGCCTGGGATTGAAGGTTGCGAATTCGACGGGGAGGTCAGAGCGTTTAAATTGCCAGGGGCAGGCTTCATAAAGGAGCGGATACTTAAACGCGATGAGGCTACGCGCTTTATCGAATACAGTTGTTTTGAATCACCCATGCCGCTCGAAAAACATCTTGCCAGTATGCAACTCGAAGCCACCGAAAACGGTTGCCTGCTAGTCTGGCTGACTCAGGTTGAGCCTGTAGAAGTTGAGCCGTTTATTCAGGGCAGTATGGACGGCGCGCTGGTTCAACTGCAGCGAGTTTGCGAAGCGGAATTTTCTTAAACTCACTTTATGGATATCGAAGCACGTATTGGCCGGCTTGAATCGATTGAAGCGATTCGGCAGTTGAAGGCGCGGTATTGCCAAGTATGTGATGACAATCAGAGTACCGACGAGATCGTTAAATTATTCACCGATGACGTGATTTGGGAAGACATGGGTATTGGCCGCACACAAGGGCCAGAAGGGTTAATAGCCCTGTTCAAATCGTTCGAGGGACGCTCGGATTAAAGTCTATTGGTGTGGGGACGGCCAGTCCATCGTGTGTTCGCAGCATATGGTTTAGAACCTGATTATTGACCTTGAAGGAGACCTTGATGCAGATCGGGCGACAGACCGCTGGTATTTCTTTGGCGTGTTTACGTTCGCCAATGGCCAAAGGCGCTGGCTATCATCCGCTATGTTGGTTACTACCATGGCGAGAACTGTCATTACGAGAACTGCCATTGTGAGGACTATCATTGTGAGAACTATCATTGTGAGTAGTACGCCCGCATTGACGGTGAATGGGAAATCAAACACCGTCCTATTGCAGAACCCAGCATGAGTGCACGTATGAGAAGGTCGGCGTAACGGAACCTGAATTGCCCGGGTGTTACTGGCCTTTCAGAATGTTCATGATCACATTAGTATCGAACAGAGTGTCTCCCTGGAGCATCATGCCGTTTTCATCCCGTTTACCGATGGTGAGCCCGTCGAACAGAAACGCCTGACCATTAGCGGAACCGCGAGCGATCCAGTGAGCCGCGGCACAATCGCCAATAGAAAGCACCTTGGTGAGCTTGAATTTGATCTCGTCAACGGTATCCAACGCGGACGTTATTGCCTGAGTGATTTCTTCAAGCCCTTTGGTTCCATATCACGTCGAACCATTGTCTCATTCGCTCGGCATTGTCCAATGTTTGCTCCAGTGTTTTTGTTCTCGGTCTCAAGCGTTGTGTGCGTGATATTCCTCCCACTTAGCGTCTTACGGTTAAAGCTGTTCGAGTACTCCGTTGGTGCCGATGGATGTGCGGGTCTAACATGTCAAAACATCAATGGTTTGGAGAAGGGGACATGAAATACGTGGCTTATTTTGTGCTGGGCGTGGTTGCTTTGATGATAGCGGGGTTTGTGGCGATTCTTTTGCCGCACCATGTACAGATCCGTAACGTGGCGATCACGATACCGGAGCAAAGCGCTGTGTTGGCCCTTAAGCAGGACTCGATGGGTCCTGATTCGGTCGAATTTGTGACAACCGCAGAGCAGCGCAGCGATTTTGGCGTTTTAGGCCATGTCGTTATGTTGCTGACTTGGGCCGATGGGCAACAATTGATTATCGATTCGGGTATGAACCGGGAAGATGCCATTGCCTTCGGAAGACCGCTCGAATCTATTTATGGCGGCGACCCCACAGTCACCCATGGTCCTTTTGAAGAGCAGCGGGCGGGCCGTCTGGAAAACCTGAAGGGCATGGTTTTTACACACCTGCATACCGACCATACTTACGGCGCGCCCGCGATCTGTCATGCACAATCAGGCATCACGATTTACCAGACCAAAGATCAGGCCAATATTCAGAACCACTTGACCGCAGAAAGCCAGCAATTGATCAATGACTCAGCCTGCAGTAAATCAGAATTAGGCGATGAATTGTTCAAGGCGATTCCGGGCTATCCCGGGGTTTATGCGATTTCGGCTGGCGGCCACACACCGGGCAGCACGATTTACGTGGTGAACACAGGGGACGAACAACTGATCTTCTCAGGCGATCTTACGAATGATATTTACAAGATCAAACACAATGAAGATAAAGGCTTTCTCTACAGCTACCTTGCGGTACCGGAAAATACCGCGCTGCTCAGTTTATGGCGGCCCTGGCTAAACGAACTGGATGATTTGGAGGGGGTTGCGGTGTTTCCGTCTCACGATGTTAGGCATCTGAGAGCCAGCAGGCTGACCGAACTGACCTGTATGAGTAACGATTGTTAGTTCTTCACCTAAACCGTCGAGATAAGCGTTTTACGCAGCCTTTTTATGCAGACGCCCTGCATAGGTATGGCGTGAACCATCCCTATGCGGCGGCTATTTGAGGCCTGTGTGACGCCTGGTTAGCCTTGGGTCACATGCTGAGCTACTTTTTACGTTGGGAATTCAAGAACCTAACTAAAGTTAGCATCTCTGCTGGATCCATCCTTCCTACGGGTGAGTTGCTGTAGGTCGACATCAGCACCTTACCGCTTTGGCTCAAAACAAATTCGCTCGGCTGGATATGATCTCTGCGTTCGTCCCACCAGGCGCCAATCGCGTCGCCGTCTTCGCGGGTCATGCCATACGCAACAGGAATATCAAGCGGCGCCATAACTTCCATGCATTGCTCTTCAGTATCAACCGTTCCGGCAATAATACTGACCCCTTCCGCTTCGAACGCTTCACGGCGTTCGTTGTAGCCGTCTAATAGACGACGACAGAAGGGTCACCAATGTCCGCGATAGAACAAGACGATGGTCAGCGGTGTCTTAAGGCCGGCTGGCAGGTTAATTGATTCACCTCCCGGTATCTTTAGCGTGAGGTCCGGGAACGTTGCCCCGGATGCAAGCATTTCAGTCATAACAGAACTCATCGCGCATGAAGTGTGTACTCAGTGTGGACCTGTTCAGAAGTGGGTGCAAATGCGCGTTAGTCCGGTGTTGCGAGAAGTAGTGCGAAAGGCGTTGTGAGGGAGGCGTTACGGGTTATGACGCCATTTTACTGTGTTTGGGTGAATAAAACGCGACGCGGTGTTACTTTTGTCCGCTGACTTAATAGGCAAAGATGTAAGGAAGAATCGCATTTGAAAATTTACTCAGCTGATTATCTGCTGACCATGTCGTTAGATAATGAAGTCATCACGGACGGAGCAATGCTGATCGACGGGGACTCAATCGTCGCCGTCGGCCAAACCAATGAACTCATCGAAGCGCACCCATTGGCGGAACACATTGCACTGAAAGACCGAATACTCATGCCGGGACTGATCAATGCGCACATGCATTCTGGTCTTCTTCGAGGTACCGCGGAAGGCCTGAAGCTATGGGATTGGCTGCGCTTGTACATTGACCCCATGCATAGGGTGTTGAACCCCCATGAGGCCGAAATGGCTTCATGGCTTTGTTATGCCGAGGCGCTGTTATCCGGAACGACAACAGTCGTCGATATGTGGCGCTATCTTGACGGCAGTGCACGAGTGGCCGAGAGCCTTGGTAATAGGGCCGTACTGGTTTCATACGTGGGAGAACACCCGGACTACAACTACTTTGATAGCCTGGATGACAACGAGCGGGTGATTGAACAGTGGGCTGGTAAGGCGGACGGCCGTGTGATGCCTTGGGTGGGTATGGAACACATGTTCTATTTTGAAGAGCATCAGTACCAAAGAGTGGTCGATATCGCACAGCGCCATGGCGTGGGTCTGCATACGCACGTTGGAGAGTCGCAGGCCGAAGTGGACGTAATGCAGGCGCGTTATGGAAAGCGACCGGTTCAGGCCATGGAACAATTTGGTTTGCTGGATGTGAACCAGGTCTTGTTTGCGCACTGCGTCTGGCTGGATGAGTCCGAAATAGAACGTCTCGCGGTAAAGGGTGTAGGTGTAGCACACAACCCGACCAGTAACTTAAAGCTGGTCAGTGGCCTTGCGCCGATCAGTCAAATGTTGGAAGCCGGCGTGCATGTTGGCATTGGCACCGACGGGGAAAAAGAAAACAACAATCTCGATATGTTCGAAGAAATGAAGTTTGCTTCCCTGCTCGCAAAAACACGCGAATCTGACCCTACTGCTGCGGATGCCTGGCAGGTATTGCGCATGGCGACGATCGGAGGTGCGCATGCTTTAGGGCTCGGTGAAATGACTGGATCGCTTGAGGCTGGCAAGAAAGCGGATTTTATCGCGGTGCGAACCGATACGCCGCGTATGACGCCATTGCTCGCTGGTGACTACTTTAATCTTCACCACAATTTGGTGTTTGCCGTGCAGGGGGCGGATGTTGACCTAACGGTATGCGACGGCAGGGAATTGGTGCGTGATGGGCAACTCATTAGCGGCGACATCACTTTGATCATGAAGGAAGCGCAAGCCTGTGTACCCGATCTTTTCGCTAGAAGAGCTGCTTGGCTTGCGGAGCATGGTGAAGGCGCGGTTAGCCCCGTTGATCCCGGCAATTGAAATCGGACAGCGGCGTTGAAGTGCTTCCGGCCAAGGTGAAGACGTGACTGACGTGAACTATTCCGAAGTTGATGAACGTTTGCCGATAGGCAAAACGGCCGCGCTGTCTTTCCAACACCTATTGGCCGCCTACGCCAGCATGGTGGTCACGCCATTGGTTGTCGCAGGGGCGCTCGGCTGGAGTAGCGCCGATCTTACGTATCTGATTAGCGCCGCTCTCGTCACAAGCGGGATATGCACGATTATTCAGTGTGTGGGGATTGGAAGTAGTGTCGGCATTCGATTGCCTGTTATTCAAGGCACAACTGTTGCTGCGATTCCTGCACTTATTTTGATTGGCAGCACCAGCAGCCTTCCCGCTATGTTCGGTGCAACGATTGTGGCGGGTGCTTTCACCTTGGTTGTCGCCACCTGGTGGAGTCGCTTATTGCGATTTTTCCCACCGGTTGTAGTGGGCACTGTGATTACAGCGATTGGCATATCACTTTTCCCTGTCGCCGTGATGTGGATGAGCGGCGGGGCAGGGATGGGGTCGCAATCAGTCACGCTGGCCGATATGTCGCTTGCCTTTCTTTCCCTTACCACTGTACTACTCATTATGCGTTTCACGAGTGGGCTGTTGCAGCGTAGTGCTATTTTGGCTGGATTGCTTTTGGGCACTGCGGTGGCGGCGTCGATAGGCGGCATCAATACGGACCCGTTTACATCAGCATCCTGGTTCGGTCTTGTTCTGCCTTTTGCTTACGGATTACCCACGTTTGAATGGCCTGCTATCACTGCAATGGTGCTCGTCATGTTAGTGACCATGGTGGAATCAACAGGTGACTATTTTGCCATCGGTGAGGTCTGCGACCGTCCGGTGGATCAACGCGATGTGGCCGCTGGGTTAAGAGCGGAAGGCATCGGAACCATGATTGGCGGCATCATGAACTCGTTCCCATTCACAACATTTTCGCAGAACACGGGTATCCTAAGACTGTCCGGTGTTCGCAGTCGATGGGTGGTGGCAACTACCGGTGTTCTGATGATCGCCTTGGGCTTTCTGCCAAAACTCGCGGCACTGGTATCAATGATTCCGTTACCCGTATTGGGCGGCTGCGCCCTCGTGATGTTCGGCAGCATTGCTGCCACCGGTATTGGCATGCTGCGATCCGTTGACTTGACGGATAATGGAAACCTGCTAACGGTTTGTGTGAGCCTTGGCATGGCCATGATCGTCATCGCGAATCCAAGCTTTTTCTCAGTACTGCCGCAGTCAGCCAATATGATACTGGCCAATGCTATTACCCTTGCCGGGTTGAGCGCTGTTGGATTGAACGCGCTGTTTAATATGAAGCGCTAATGTTTGGGTTCTTGCCAATATATTGCACTAGCGCTGGAGACGGTAGAGCCGCTAGAAGATCAGTTATCTGCCGATGTCTGTCAGTTTTACTTGGGTGTTATGTGCCTGCGTAAAGACAACTCATCCGATGGCTGCGGATTTAAACCGTGGCCAGTCAGTCGCCGACGTTTTCGTTCCTTAGTCACCATGCAATAAGATCAGACCCATGTTTGTTTTTTGATAACACCTATCATCGCACAAGGACATCATTCTTCCGCAGGGCTACCTGAATGAGATTCAGCGAGTTGAAGTGTGACGCACACCCGTAGATCGCCTCGCAGAAACAGAGGGTTGGTGTTCCTGTATCGCCGAACGGGGTAAATAGCAGGGCACAACATAGCTTGACCGTAAACGATTTATCGGGTGTTGCACTTCCGATTTGAGTCTAAGTGTTTTTTCTAAGGTGAGTTTGGGGAAGAGAGACCAGAATCATCATTCGAGGACATGTGGAAAAATTGGCGCCCGACTTAGTTTAAATGCAAGAGAACAATTTGAAGGATGTGTTCAAAGGTGCTGTAAACCGAAATCAGAAAACCTATGACCATAAACTCAAGAGCAAAGAAAATTTTAAATGGTGGGATAAATAGTTCTTTGATCTCTGTTTTCACTCTTAGCAGGTTCGAGTAAATCCAGAACCCAATGAATACACCGCCGATGGATCTCAGCTTTTCCTGAAAACTTTGATCAATCCAGCCAAGTGAATAGAAACTATCAGCCAGCAGCAGGAGTAAAATCAGTTTTGAGACGATTAGAACCGCTTTCTGGCTCTTGGATTGGTAACCAAACTCGAACTCGTAAGACATTTAGCAACTCCGTATTAAAACGGGCAGTTAAACCTGCCCGCCAGCATAACTATTTGTTGTTAAAGGTATAATAAGCCGCTCGTCCAGTCGACATGCTAAACGTGCGATTCACAAAACTAGTCAGCTTGATGCCTGCCCACTCACCTGCGGAGTAAGAGCTCCCCAGTGAAAGTAGGGCCGCGGCCCGTGGATTCCCGCCGTTTACGGTTTGTTCTTCGTTCTTACTTAACTGTCTCATGGTTGTTCTCCTTGAAGATAGAGCATCTTGATCGATGCTTTCTCAAGTCAGAGGTTAGTAACGAAGTATCAAAGAGTACTAGCCGGTTTTAGGTGTAAGCATTTTACGAGAGTTCGCGTGAGACGATTCTGCTTGGGCTCAAGCTAATAGACTGTCGATTAAGGCCACATGTTTCAGCTAAAAATCAATCCAAGCCCCTTCAACTTTTGAGTAAAATGGCAATCCAAGCACCACTACCTCCCTTAAACAACGCCAAGCCACAGTCTCTAAAGCTCACAAGTAGCAGGCAAAAAAAAGGCCACATTACGTGGCCTTTTCTTAATGCTGATGCTCAGCGCTTAGCGTCTATAACGTACTTCAAACGCATAGGTTCTTGGAGCGCCCCAGCCTTGGAAACCAGCGGTTGGGCCACCGAGGAACAATGCCTGTTCTTTATACTCAGTGTCACTCAGATTCTTTCCGTAAAGGGAGAAGCTGAGTAGATCACCATTCTTCAGACTCATCTCGTAACCGATTTGAGCATCCCAGATGCCATAGTTACCTTCGAACAATCTCTCATTAGGACCTGCGCCTGTATTTACTAGGAGAAAATCACCCACTTTCTTGTAGCCAGTGTTGGCCGAGAGAGTGCCTGGGCCAAACTCACCGCTATAGGCAAGTGACAGAGCCCAGCTGTAATCAGGCTGTCGTGAATCGCTGTCGCCGCCTAAATTGCGAATCGTACCCAATGGATCACCGACGAGCGTACAGCCATCGATAACGTCGCAGGGTAGGGTGAACTCACCGTTCTCTGCATCAACCGTTCCGCCGTTAGCAATCAGGCTGAAATTGTCGTTAATGTTCCAGGCCATCTCGACTTCCCAACCGGTGGTTTCGTTGGTGCCACCATTGTTGATAATCGTGTTGGTGCCTGGGATTTCAGTTGGCGGTAGCGTGATGATGCTGGTGAACTGACCACCTTCTCGGTCCAGTTCGTAGTACGCAACGTTAAATCTAAGTGCGCCGCCCAGCCAGTCGCTCTTCAGTCCAATTTCGATTTGCTCCGCTGTTTCCGGATCGTATGGCGCGGTACTCGCGTTAACGGAACGGATACTGAAACCACCTGAACGAAAGCCTTCACTGTAGCTGGCATAGACGCGAGCATTCTGCATAAACGCCCAATTAGCGGATGCGGTGGAAATAGATTCCTGCCAGTCATCTGATACCGTATAGCTGGTACCAGGTGTTTGCGGACGCGCGCTGAAATCATGCGGATCCTGACCGGGAATATCGAATGTGCCGTCTGAATGATCGATGTACGAGTTGCGACCATCTTTTTCTTCATCAATTCTTCGGGTTCCGATCAGGAATTCGAGACTCTCGGTCGGGCGCCAAGTTAATGATGCAAAGATGGCTGAAGATTCAACGTCTTCACCAGCGTTCTGCGTGCTGCGCTGGTTTGGAAACTGACAGAACGAGTTACCCAATACTGGGTTGTCACGAGCACCGGGAACGACAGCTCCGCATGGCAATCCTGGTGGAAGGCCGAGAGGAACTTGAATGATATTGTTGGTGCGCTGTACGTAATCAAGTTCTGATTCGTAGTAGGTGTAACCAACCATGTAATCCAGGTTGTCATTGATCGAACCGTTCAGGCGAACTTCCTGAGAAAAGTAATCAAAGTCCTGCGGTCGCTGTGGGTGTAGCTGAACGATCGGGGAATTTGCACTGCCTACAAAAGTGCCGTCAAAGTCAGAGCTGGTATCGTCAGTGCCTGAGTTGTCAGCGGTAATTGACGTCAGTGTCATATTGTCGTTGATATCCCAGTTCACACGAAGTGACCACTGGTCGACCTCATAGCTGGTAGGTGTTTCTCTATCAGCTAGCGTAATGAATCTGCTGTCTCCATCGAACAGCGCGTCCTGTGGTGTGATTTCAGTTTCATCATCAATTCTGTCATAGGTCAAAATAGCATTGACGCTGTCATTAGGTGCCCATCGCAGAGCTACAGTTTGTGATGCGAAATCAATATCCCCTTGTCTGCCGCCAAGGGTCAGGTTCTTGTAGAACCCGTCAGCTTTACGTGTGATGGCACCAATTTTAAGCGCTAGCGTGTCGTCAATCAGCGGGATGTTTACGCGAGCCTTGACGGTTTTGGCATTGTAGTTACCAACGATGGCGCTAGTGGAAAACCCAAACTCATTGAACTGCGGTTTCACGCGGTTAACAACAATGTTGCCGCCGATAGTGTTTCGACCGAATAACACACCCTGTGGGCCGCGGTTAATTTCGATGCTTTCGATATCAAACACGTCAATCAGCGCGCCCGTGCTTGAACCCATTTGCACGTCGTCAACGATGACAGCAACCTGTGGGCTATTTGTTTTTTCACTTCCCGCGTAACCAACACCGCGAATATAAATGGTGCTGTTACCTGGGCCTGCTGCGTTCATGCCGATATAGACATTTGGAGCGAGCCCGTCAAAATCCCGCAGTGTTGCAGGTTTGAGTTGTTCGATTTTTTCTTCTCCGAAGACCGTCACCGATAATGGTACGTCTTGCACTGATTCGTTCTTGCGACGTGACGTCACAACAATCTCTTCAATCCCCCGGCTGCTTTCTTCCGCAAAGACAAACTGCGGTGTTGATAAAGGCGCCATAGCGATAATGGACCCTAGTAGGATTCTATTGAACCTCATACCCTCTCCCTCAAAAGTAGTAGAATTTGTCGGTTGAATTGCCCGCCCCCGACACCTTTTTTTATTCTGAATACGGACAACGCCAATCGTTTTAAAGAGTATAACTACCACTGTCAAGGCGGCTGTCCAGTTAAAAACCATGCCGGGTCGGCTGATAAGGCACCGGTATATATTGACATCAGCGCTGAGGTAAATATCGAACTTGGGATCGGCGACATTTGGGTTCTAAATAGACCGCTAATAA
>JBLIIB010000070.1:0-14373 GCA_047634795.1 Candidatus Azotimanducaceae bacterium
AAGCAGGGAGTAACTGATTTGTCCCGCCGCACCTGTCACTGCCACTCTAACTGGTTGTTTCATATCATTCCTCGACTTTTCGATGTGTGTCTGTTGTGTATCTGATGTATGTCTTTTGTGTTTTGTGTTTTGTTTTTATTGGTATGGTCTATTTGAACTATTCGCCCATATCTGCTGATCTTGCAACCCGAGCGGGCGCAGATTATAACAATACTGACCATCACTGCATCTGCTAATGCTTCTAAATTCTTTTGCGCGCAAACCCAACGATAACCGGCAACCTGATGGTTATCCGTTTGATTTGCCCACCATCACACTAATTGAGACCCTCGAGTTTAGCTCACCTGTCACTACTTTCTTGGGGGAGAACAGCTATGGAAAATCAACGTTATTGGAAGCTATTGTCTATGGTGCGGGCTGTCACAACATCAATCAGGGAACATCTGCTAGCAACTCCGGGGTAGAGCTGCTTTCCGCAGCCCTGCGCTTTCCTCGCACAAAAGCACCGAAAACACGATTTTTGTTTCGAGCAGAAGATCCGTCGAACTAAGCCACTCAAATTGCATCGCAGCACAAAGAACTGCTGGCATTAGAACAGGAATACGATAAAACGCTCGAGGACTGCCGCCGAACGCTCGCGACTGGCAGCATGAAAGGCCAAAGTGAAACCCTGCGCTCAAAATACGGTGACGTGCCCAATGCCAGATCTCGCGGAGAATGGTTCCTGACACTGTTGCAGAATCGAGTTCGCGGCCCGGTCTACGCGCCCCGGTCTACGCGCCCCGGTCTAAATGCTTGATGAGCCTGAAACACCACTATCACCGATACACGAACTTTAATTCCTGTCACTCATCATCGCCGCTGTTGCTGATGGGGCCCAATTCATCATCGCGACGCACTCGCCCGTATTAATGGCCTGTCCGGGCGCCACATTGCTATAATTTTCCGATACCTCCATCGCACCAATAGCCTGGAAAGACGCTCCGCACGTGAGACTTCTGAGGTCTTTTCTAGCGGACACTTCGAGCTTCCTAAGACACCTCTAGCCCTCTCGGACAGGGTCGTTGGCTGGATCCCACGAACCTAGGGCAAAATGTCCAATCTCCATCAAAACTCCAGTTTCTATTTACCCAGTTATTTCAATGACTTAGGAAATAAAGATGTGGCGCGGTGCGTGCCTATACTATTGACATTCCGTGGCCGGATGCCTATTGTTTCCGCCCCGATTCGCACCTTGCTCAAAAGAGTGGTCGATACCGGGTGCCCAACGAAATAAAGAGTGCTCAGATCTGGCTACCGGTAATACGATGGCAGCCCGATGAAGCCTCACCAACAATTTCAAAGTTCAGGTTTGATGCCAGAAGCAAAAAGCCTCGGTTCGTATCAAACAAACGAGTCAAAGACATGAAAAAAAGAATTGACGGTAAGGTCGGATTGCCCGAAAAAACGGGTCTCTATGATCCAGCACTCGAACACGATTCCTGCGGTGTAGGCTTCGTCGCGAACATTAAAGGCATACCCAGTCATGAAATCATGACTGACGCCCACCATATCAATTCCCGCATGGACCACCGCGGCGGATGTGGGTTTGAAGAGAACACCGGTGATGGCGCTGGGATAATGACCGCTATTCCTCACCGATTTTTCGAAAAAGCGATGTCCCAAGCGGGCATTACACTGCCAGGTCCGCAGCAATATGCAGTGGGTAACGTATTCCTGCCTAATAATCAGCAGGAACGTGATATTGCAAAAGCAGTTATGGAAAAGGTCGTCACCGAAGAAGGACAAACCCTCCTAGGCTTCAGAGAAGTCCCTGTCGACGTGACAGGCGCCGATATAGGACCCGCAGCACATGCTGCAATGCCCTTCATCGAGCAGGTTGTCATTGGCTCCACCTTAGACGATGACGATGCGTTTAACCGCGCTCTGTATCTTATACGCAGAAGTTTTACAGCAATCGCAAGGCGCGGCAGTAACCTGAAGGAAGCTGAGCAAATCTACATTTGCAGCCTGAACTCACGAATTATTGTCTATAAAGGCATGTTGACGCCGAGCCAACTCTTCCCTTTCTACCCAGACTTGGAAGATCAAGATTACGAAAGTCATCTGGCCATGGTCCACAGTCGGTTTTCAACCAATACTTTCCCGAGTTGGGACAGAGCGCAACCCAATCGATTTATGAGCCACAATGGTGAAATCAACACGTTACGAGGCAATAAAAACTGGATGACGGCAAGAGAGGGCGCGGCAAAATCCGCCTTATTCGGAGACAGAATCTCTGAACTCTTCCCGATTGTTCAACCCGCATCTTCTGATTCGGGCACATTCGATAACGTCCTGGAATTCCTGATGATGTCTGGTCGAACACTCCAGGAAGCTATCATGATGATGGTGCCTGAAGCTTGGCAGGCTGATATCAATATGCCAAAAGAGAAGCGCGATTTTTACGAGTATCACTCCGCCCTAATGGAACCTTGGGACGGCCCTGCATCCATCGCTTTTGCTGATGGTCACTACATTGGCGCGACCCTGGACAGAAACGGCCTGCGCCCATCTCGCTATTACGTCACCCATGATGACAAGGTCATCATGGCCAGTGAAGTCGGCGTGCTGCCTGTTGAACCGGAAAATGTGAAGTTCAAGGGACGCCTACAGCCCGGCAAAATGTTCCTCGTAGATTTCGAACAAGGTCGACTGATCCCGGACGAAGAGCTCAAATCCGAATTTTCCGCTAAAAAGCCCTATGGTGAATGGCTGAAAAATCAAAAGCTTGAATTGGGTGATCTGAAAACTGACGGCGGTGATCATTTACATTATGAGCCGGACACTCTCGTCCAGCGCATGCAAGCCTTCGGCTACACCATCGAAACCATGCAATTCATGCTACTTCCGCTTGTCACGGAAGCTCGCGACCCACTGGGTTCTATGGGCAACGATTCAGCGCTGGCTTGTCTATCCGACAAATCGCGCATGATTTACGATTACTTCAAACAGCTATTTGCTCAGATAACCAATCCCCCGATCGATTCCATTCGCGAAGAGGTCGTGATGTCTCTGGCATGTTTCGTCGGTCCTGAGGGAAACCTGCTGGAGTCGACAGAAGAACACGTCAACAGACTGAATCTACCTCACCCTGTTCTTTCAAATCAAGAGCTCGACAGCATCAGAAATATCAATGTCCGGGGCTGGAAAACGAAGACAATTGATATCACCTTCGACAAGGCATCAGGCAAAGACGGCATGAACGAAGCCATCAACCGAATTTGCGAAGAAGCTTCCACAGCCATCGAAGATGGTTATTCCATGGTGATTCTTTCGGACCGAAACATCGCCGCTAATCGAATGGCACTGAGCGCATTGGTCGCTTGTGGCGCCGTCCACCACCATCTGGTCGCAAATCACGAACGAACACGCATCGGTATCGTGGTCGAGACCGGCGAAGCACGGGAAGTACACCACCATTGCCTACTTGTAGGCTACGGTGCTGACGCCATCAACCCATACGTCGCATTCGAAGCACTGTGGCAAGCCAAAACCGACGACCTGCTGGATGCGAACGACTACTCCGATGTAAACAGGATCGTAACTGCCTACAAGAAGGGTGTCGCCAAAGGCATGCTAAAGGTGATGGCTAAGATGGGTATCTCCACCCTCCAGTCCTACAAGGGGGCTCAAATATTCGAGGCAGTCGGACTGGCCGATGAGATTATCGATCGATGTTTTATCGGCACAGCAAGTCGCGTGCAGGGCGTAAGCTTCGACGTACTCTTTGAAGAGATGAAAGTCCGGCACGAGATTGGCTTCCCGCCAAGACACGAAAACTTGATTCCTGTGCTGCCAAACCCCGGTGATTTTCACTGGCGTAAAGATGGCGACACGCACATGTGGGATCCGGAAACAATTGCAAACCTGCAGGTTGCCGCGCGCACAAACAGCGAAGAGGCTTATTGGCAATTCGCTAATCACGCAAACAGCGATTCCACACGAAGAGCGACCTTTCGGGGTTTACTCGACTTCAATTCGGCGCAGACAGCCGTCCCCTTGGATGAAGTTGAAACCGCCAAAGACATCGTTAAGCGATTCTGTACCGGTGCAATGAGCTTTGGCTCGATCTCTGCCGAAAGTCACGAGGCGCTCGCTATCGCGATGAACCGAATGGGTGGCAAGTCCAATACCGGCGAAGGTGGCGAAGATCCGATTCGTTTCGAAACAATGGCCGATGGCGATTCCAAAAGGTCTGCGATCAAACAGGTAGCCTCTGGTCGATTTGGTGTAACGATCTGGTATCTGGCAAATGCTGATGAGTTACAGATCAAGATTGTTCAGGGCGCCAAACCCGGCGAAGGCGGCGAATTGCCGGGCGGCAAGGTAGACGAAACCATTGCCAGAATTCGACATTCAACACCCGGCGTAGGACTGATAAGTCCGCCACCACATCACGACATCTATTCTATCGAAGATATCGCGCAGCTCATCCACGACCTGAAAAACGCCAACCCTAAGGCGCGTATCAGTGTGAAGCTAGGATCAGAAATTGGCGTAGGTACGATCGCAGCGGGTGTGACCAAAGCAAAAACTGACCATCTAGTGATCGCAGGTCACGATGGCGGGACCGGGGCATCTCCACTGACCTCGATCAAACACGCTGGCCTTCCATGGGAACTTGGCCTGGCAGAAACGCACCAAACGCTGGTGATGAACAACCTGCGCTCTCGTGTGGTGCTACAAACAGACGGGCAAATAAAAACGGGTCGGGATGTCGCTATGGCGATACTCCTCGGCGCGGAAGAAATCGGCTTCGCAACGGCACCGCTGGTAACGCTGGGATGCATCATGATGCGTAAATGTCACCTCAATACCTGCCCGGTGGGGATTGCGACTCAGGACCCGGAACTAAGAGCAAAGTTCAAGGGAAGCCCGGAACACGTCGTCAACTATCTCTTTATGGTCGCCGAGGAACTCCGTCTGATTATGGCAAGCCTTGGTATCAAGACAGTGAACGAAATGGTGGGTCGTGTAGATCTACTAGAAACGCGCACCGCCATTGATCACTGGAAAGCCAGCGGGCTCGATTTTACCAGCATTCTGACACCCGCTAAGATCATCTACGAAGGGACCGAGGTCTATAAAACAATAGAACAGGATCACGGGCTCGATAAGGCACTGGATCAGACATTGATCAAATTGGCCGAACCCGCCTTGAAGCGCGGTGAGAAAGTCGAGATTGAGCATCCCGTCATCAACATCAACCGGGTTGTCGGCACCATGCTCTCCAATCAGGTTGCGCTCGCCACGCAAGGTGAGGGATTCCCCGAAGATACTATCAAGATCAAACTGAACGGGTCTGCGGGCCAGAGCCTGGGCGCATGGCTAGCGGCAGGCATTACTATTGAAGTTGAAGGCGATGCCAACGACTACGTCGGTAAGGGCCTTTCCGGCGGAAAGATCATCGTCTACCCCCCCAAAATAAGCACCTTTGTAGCCGAGGACAACATCCTCGTCGGTAACGTCGCGCTCTATGGCTCAACGTCAGGTGAGGCTTACTTCAGGGGAATCGCGGCAGAAAGATTCTGCGTCAGAAACAGCGGCGCAAAAACTGTTGTCGAGGGTATCGGGGATCACGGTTGTGAGT
Source organism: Candidatus Azotimanducaceae bacterium (assembly GCA_047634795.1). Classification (GTDB taxonomy): domain Bacteria; phylum Pseudomonadota; class Gammaproteobacteria; order Pseudomonadales; family Azotimanducaceae; genus UBA9659. Next base: position 5,633 of record JBLIIB010000070.1, read on the forward strand.
ACATGACGGGGGGCCGTGTTGTGGTACTTGGCTCTACCGGACGCAACTTCGGCGCTGGTATGAGTGGCGGCGTTGCCTATGTTTGGGATCAAAACGACAATTTCGTCAGCAAATGCAACACCGGCACGTTAGATCTAGAAGATATGGAAGACGACGCCGACATTAACGAATTAAAACAGCTCATCGAAAATCATTTACGGTACACAGAGTCCGCGGTGGCGAAGAATATACTGGATAACTGGGACGCCGAACTGAAAAGGTTCGTCAAAGTCATGCCGACGGATTACAAGCGTGTTCTCCAGGAGCTGGCGGCGGAGCAGGAACTTGAGGCAGTTGGCGCCTCTTAAACGACAAGAACAGAGTTAACGTATTATGGGTAAACCAACTGGCTTTAAAGAGTTTGATCGGGAAGCTGAACCTTACAGAGACCCAGTGGTCCGACTCGTCGATTTTAGAGAAATCTACACGCCGCATAGCGAAAAGCACCTGAAGACACAGGGTGCACGCTGTATGGATTGCGGTGTACCTTTCTGTCAGTCAGGAAACGGCTGTCCTATCCACAACCTGATCCCCGAGTGGAATGATCTGGTCTACAAAGGACGCTGGCGCGACGCACTGGATAGACTGCATAAAACCAACAATTTCCCTGAGTTTACAGGCCGTGTATGTCCCGCACCGTGCGAGGGCGCATGCGTACTAGGGATTACCGATCCGGCCGTAACGATCAAGAATATTGAATGTGCGATTATCGATCGCGGGTTCGATGAAGGCTGGGTTACACCCACTCCTCCTAAAAGCCGCACAGAAAAATCCATTGCCATTATCGGCTCTGGCCCCTGTGGACTTTCCGCTGCGGACCAACTGAATTCTGCCGGCCATACCGTCACGGTTTACGAGCGCGAAGATCGTATTGGCGGCCTGCTGATGTACGGCATTCCCAACATGAAGCTGGACAAGGGTGTAGTAGAACGCCGGGTTCAGCTGCTGCGGGATGAAGGTGTCGAATTTATCGTCGGTGCCGACGTCGGCAAAAACGTCGATGTGCAAACATTGATCGACGAAAACGATGCGGTGCTCATGGCAACAGGGGCAACCCTTGCAAGAGACCTGCCCATCCCTAATCGCGATGCTAAAGGTGTTCATCTCGCGATGGAGTTTCTTACCGCGAACACCAGAAGCCTACTCAACTCCAACCTCGATGACGATAACTATATTTCAGCAAAAGACAAAAATGTTATCGTTATTGGCGGCGGCGATACGGGGACTGATTGCATCGGCACATCTCTGCGACATGAGTGCAAGTCACTGGTCAACTTCGAGCTTCTGCCAAAACCACCCATCGATCGAGCACCTAATAATCCTTGGCCCCTCTGGCCCAGAATCCATCGTGTTGACTATGGTCATGCCGAAGCGGCAGAGAAATTTGGGGATGACCCACGTGTCTTTTCAATCATGAGTAAAGAATTTTTGAAAAACGAAAATGGCGATCTAACAGGAATCGTCACCGTCAGCGTTGACGAAAAATTTCAGGAGATTCCAGGAACAGAAAAAACCTGGGAAGCCGATTTGATTCTGTTATCCATGGGCTTCTTGCAGACCGAGCATTACGTGAATGACGCCTTGGGAATGGCCGTGGACGAGCGAGGCAACTTTATCGCGAACAAACAGGATTACCGTACTAACTTACCGAAAGTCTATGCCGCTGCAGACTGCAGAAGGGGTCAGGATCTTGTGGTACGTGCGATCAATGAAGGCAGAGAAGCCGCACGGGAAATCGATCGGGATTTGATGGGATCAACCCAACTGCCCTAATATCCAGGGGCAATAATTTTGGGGTTTCTACGGTGGGGTTTCAGGGTTCGTACTGAAATTCCCTCCTGAACCTCTACCAAAGCCGCTTTTGTTTTGTGGCCAAAACTCTAACCCTCAACAACCTTCTCGCCAGTACGTTGTCTTACGGCACGCTATCTACAGGCACGCTATCTACCGGCACATAAGGCCTCACCAGCCAGCAACGTCTCCTGAAGCAATTCACGCGACACGTTACTCACTAGTTCGACGCGGCCCAGGCCACCTGCCAGAAGGACATACCGAACGCCTTGCAGTGTCGCTTTTTTATCTCTTGCCATTAATTGAGCAAAGGATTCCGGCGACATCTCAGCCGGAGGCACTGAAGGCAGCCCTGCGTCAATAACCAACTGCTTGAGACGTGCAGCCTCGTCCCATCCGCAGCGACCCATCCGAGCAGAAAGGTCCGCCGCCATCAACATACCAACCGCAACGGCTTCACCGTGCAACCATTGCCCGTAGCCAAGACCAGTTTCAATGGCATGCCCAAAGGTATGGCCAAAGTTTAGATGGGCACGAACGCCCTGCTCTCTCTCATCGGCCGCAACAATACGCGCCTTAATCTCGCAACTCCCGCGAATGGCATGGTTAAGCGCATCATTGTCTAGCGCCCGGATCCGAGTCATGTTGGACTCAATCGCATCGAGATACTTAAAATCGGCCAGAACACCGTGCTTAATAACTTCAGCAAGACCCGCCGATAACTCTCTGTCCGGCAAAGTTGAGAGCGTATTGGTATCAATCAATACTGCCTTGGGTTGATAGAAGGCACCCATCATATTTTTACCCAGAGCGTGGTTAACAGCGGTTTTACCGCCTACGGACGAATCAACCTGAGATAACAGGGTTGTTGGAATTTGGATGAAAGGCACGCCGCGCTGATAACTCGCCGCGGTAAAACCCGCCATATCACCAACGACTCCTCCGCCGAGTGCCAAGATCGTCGTGGAGCGATTGTGGCCCTTTGAGATCAGTGCACCTATGATCGCCTCGAGCGTGCTCAACGTTTTAAACTCCTCACCGTCGGGTACCAGGTGATGATCCACTTTGAATCCTTCAAGGTGTGCCATTAATGGCTCGAGGTAATGCCTGGCAATGGTTTCATTGCTCACGATGAAAACCTGACCACTCGCAATATGCCGGGTTAGCAGCGATGCATCGTCCAAAACATCGGTACCAATAGAAATATCATAACTATCGGACCCCAGATCTACTCTTACCAATTCCATCGCTACACCAAATGCCCGTCACTACTTAAGGATTGCAGGATTTGATTCACTGCTTTCCGGCTACTGTTATCACCGACAAATACATGAACGTCTCGCACCTCTTGGTAAAGAGGATCACGTTCTCGCTTGAGTTTTTCCAGAACAACTCTGGGGTTTTTATTTTGAAGTAAAGGCCGCTTCTTGTCTTTCGCTGTACGCTTTACGAGCAAGGCTACCTCGGTATCCAAGTGGACGACGATACCTCTCTTTTTTAGATACTCCCTATTCTCCGCTCTGATCACGGCGCCACCGCCGGTGGCAACCAATAAACCATCCTTTCTTGTTAGATCATCAAGGACAATGGTTTCGCGATCACGAAAACCGGGCTCACCTTCTACATCGAAGATCCATGCGATGTTTGCGCCCGCACGACGTTCTATTTCATGATCACAATCAACAAAACGGAGGCCTAATTCACGGGCGAGCATCTTACCTATGGTTGTTTTTCCAACGCCCATAGGTCCGACTAGAATTACTCGGTTGGATTGGCCCGGTTTAAGGCGTATTGGTGCCACTCTCATAAAAGCTGTTGCGCAGTCCCTTTGATCTTCTTAACGCGTCAGAGAGTCGCGGATGAGTCTTGGAGTGATAAAAATCAGCAGTTCCTGTTTGTCATCCGAACGAGTTTTCTGACGGAAGAGGCCACCTACCCAAGGCAGGTCGCCCAAAATAGGCGTCTTTGAAATACCCTCAGAAACAACGGTCTGGAATACACCACCCAGAACAATCGTTTCTCCATCACTTACCAGCACCTGAGTTTGCAGGCTATTGGTACGAATACTTGGTACGCCGTTGAAAACGGCACCAATCGAATCCTGACTCACGTCCAGATCCATAATAATGCGATCATCTGGCGTAATCCGAGGCGTCACATTCAATCCCAATACCGCATCAATAAACTGTGTAGCAGTTGCACCACTGCTGGACGCTTCCTGATACGGAATCTGGTCACCCGATGAAATCGAAGCTTCCTGCTTATCAGCAGTAATAACTTTCGGTCGAGCAATAACCTCACCGCGCCCTTCAGTTTCCAGTGCGGATAATTCGAGTTCGAGCAGGAAGTTGTCATCAACAAGTCCAAAGGCGAACGACGGCGCATTGCCTGCCGCACCCAGATCAACAATAAGATTATCGTCACTGCTAAACACCAAAGGGTCACCTTGCGAGGCAGTATCTCGAATTTCGCCCAATGTTGTCAGTGATCCACCAAACTGCGTCTGGGTACCACCGGCATTGTAATTACCTGTTCCAAGGGCTCCCCATCGCACACCGATAGACTCGCCAAAGCTGGACGTTGCCGTCACTATTCTTGCTTCAATCAGTACCTGCCGTACAGGAACATCCAGCCGATCAAGCACGTCACGGAAATCGTTAATTCGTTCTGTTGTTTCGGTGATGATGATGGAGTTGGTGCGTTCATCGACAATGACTGAACCTCGCGACGAGATAACACCTTCTGAGCCGCCTCCTTCACCATCGTTACCATTACCAGCGCCCTGGAATAAAGCATAAATTTCGCCCGCGCTGGCGTACTTCACTTCGATGAATTCTGTTCGAAGCGGCGCAAGTTCAGAAAGCTGCTGCCGTGATTCAAGTTCGAGTTGCTCACGAGCGCGCAATTCTTCCGCCGGAGCAACCATCAGTACATTTCCTACCAGGCGCTTATCCAGACCTTTCGTCTTCATGATAATTTCAAGTGCCTGGTCCCAGGGTACATTCTTAAGCCGCAGTGTGATCTGGCCTGCGACCGTATCACTGGCCACTAGGTTGAGATCAGTAAAGTCTGCAATCAGCTGCAGCACACTACGTATCTCAATATCCTGAAAGTTCAGAGACAATTTTTCGCCGCGGAATCGGAATGCCTGATCCACTGAATCAAGGTCGGATGCACTAAGCGGCTTCACTTCCAGAGTGAAGATATTATCCGCCTGATATGCGAGGTAATCGTAGTCACCGGAAGGTTCGATCAACATGACGGTATTACCGTCCTCAGGTAACGAATCTACCATCATGACGGGCGTTGCGAAGTCGGTAACATCCAATCGACGCTGGAGCCTTTCCGGAATGATGGTGTTAGCAAATTCAACGCGAATTTTCCCACCTTCACTGGTGACATCCACACCAACACCCACGTCAGACAACCTGACAATCACTCGGCCTTCGCCGAACTCGCCCCGACGAAAATCTATTTCTTCGACGACCGGAAAATCATCGTCGTATTGTTCTGTTGGTGTCGTTGGCACAACAGCAGACTCGGAACTGGTTGTACTGGCCGCAAGACCATCATCGTCTTCGCCTACAAGAATATAGAGTGAGTTACCCAAAACTGTTGCGGAATACGCAACAAGCTCAGTCATTGAGACAATGACACGCGTTCTGTCTCCCGCTTCAACTACCGTGACACTGCGAGCGTTTCCGCCACCCAATGAATGGTGCTTAGAAGAAAGCTCGCTGGACACACCCTGAAGGTCAAGAGCAATTCTCGCGGGTTGTTCAATCGTATAGCCCGTTGGCTGAGGTGGCGTACCGTCGAACATCATCCGAATTTCAGTCTTATCGCCCGGCAGAGAAGAGAATTCAATTTCTTCCATGACAACCGCGAAGGCAGAAGATGACCCTATGGAACCCAACACCAGCGATACGAGTGCCAGCATAGACCACCAGCTTTTATTACCGGCCGATTTCAAAATTGGCGCTGATCTAGTTGTCATTGTTTTTCTCATCTCTGTTGTGGCCATAATTCATGCCCCTGAAAAAGTCGCGCTACTGAAGCCCTCGAAGCTCGATCGTCCGTGGCCTTCTCAGCCATCCACCCGCACCGTCACTGACAATTTCTGTCACGTCGATGCGAGCGTCTTCAATACTCTCGATCTGCCCCCACTGGTCTCCCATGTAGTCGCCTACCTGAACCCGGTGAACCCCATTTTGGGAATCTTCGATCAACGCATACGTTGAATTGTCCTTCTGCAGAGTCCCAACCATCGCAAGCGAAGTGAGCGTGAAGCGCTCGAGATATTGCTTTACGTGGTTTTGAGGTGGTTTAACACCCACGTTCCGTTTCTGCTCTGCACTTTTAGCCGGCACGATAATTGGTGGTTCAAAAGGGCTGCGCTGATTCGTAGCGCCGTAGGTGAAAGTGGTATAAGACGCAAACTCAGGGAGTGGAGCGATCTGACCTCGAGGTTTCTGTTCAACTTCTTCCATAAAATTACGGATGTCCGCGAACTGGTCTCCGCCGGCACAACCGGACAGAACCAGGACCAAACCTACCGTTGTCATACATCTTGAGAATCGCATACTCATCCGCTGACTACCCGTTAACCACGTTCATCGTTATATCGATAAGTTTTAGCAAGAATCTGCATCGTTAAGTTACTCCCCGGCGTCTCAGAACCGGCCTGCCGACGTTGAGGCAGAATCTTGAAATCATGTAGCGTTACAATTCGCGAAAGGTCAGCAACATCACTCACAAACGCACCCAGTCCGTGATAGCTACCTGACACTATGATGGCGATGGGCTTTTCTATATAAAACTCATGCTTTTCTTCTTGCTGCAAATCAATGCTAGTGAACTGCAACCCATTCTTCAGCCCAACAAGCGTGATATCTTCAATGAGACCGGGTATCTCTGTATCAGAAGGTAACTGCCTCAGAATCGCTTCAAACGATTCCTCCATTTCCAGTTGTTGTGCCCGATAAGACTCAAGGTGAGCTGCTTCGAAAAATTTCTTTTCATAGTCACCGCGAAGCGAGCCTTCTTCGGTCTGTACATTTCCTAACTCAGTCTGCAGGTTGGTCACATGTAGAAAATAACCCACACCCAACGCGCCGGAAAAACACAACACCCAAACGATAACTTTGACCGCCAGCGGCCAGGAGCCGATGTTGTTAACATCGTTGAGCTGCTCAAGATCAAAACTCTTTAAACTCTCAAGAAGGTCATCTATTGCCAAGGCCATTTATTCCTCCTCATCCTTCTTGTTAGGGGCAGTCTGAACAACCGTCAGCTTGAACTGACTGGACTGAGGACCAAAGTTTGGATCGGCATTAATCGCTGTAACATTCGGACGTTCAAACCATTCCGATTCAGAAAAGTTTCTCAACTGGTTGGATATCCTGTTGTTGGATTCCGCAACCCCTTGAATTTCAAGGTCGTCATTCACCATAAGAACGCTGGTATAGAAGACACGGGGCGCAAGTTGGCGGGCAAGCTCATCAAATACGCGAACAATAATCGGCCGGTTACCCTGTAATTCTTGAATAACTTTCATCCTGGAAAGCAGCTCATTACGTTTTTGCTGGAGCTGCTGGATTTCCTGGATGCGCTCTTCAAGTACGCTAATTTCTTTTTTCAGGAAATTGTTACGCGAAGCTTGCTGATCAATTTCAAGGTTATAGTAGCGATCAACACCGCCTACAATCGCAGCGGCCAGAACAAGCACCGCCACCAGAATGTTTATGAATTCCTGCTTCTTTTCTTCCCTGAGTTGTTCACGCCAGGGCAGCAGGTTGATCTTTATATTAGCAGCCATCAGAGCGCTCCATCCATCCCGCAAGCATCCCGCAAGCCATTAGTCGAAACTCCTTAGAGCAAGACCGCAGGCGATCATCATGGCAGGTGCGTCGGCGTTGAGGCTTTCCCCGTTAACCCGAGATGACAGCGTCATGTTGACGAACGGATTGGCAATGGTGCAGGGTGTCCCCAGCTTGGCAGCAACCATTTCTGACAACCCATCAATAGAAGATGTGCCGCCAGCAAGGATAATGTGATCCACGTCATCGTAGGCACTGGATGAGTAGAAAAACTGCAGTGAACGAGTTACCTGTTGAACAACCGCTTCTTTGAAAGGCTGAAGCACTTCTGTTTCGTAGTCTTCCGGTAACCCACCCTGTTTCTTGGCGAGGCCTGCCTCTTCGACGGAAAGCGAATATCTACGCTGAATTTCTTCTGTCAGCTGCTTGCCACCAAATAGCTGTTCACGCGTATAGGGCGCGCCACTACTGGTCAGTACCGACAGCGTGGTCATCGTAGCGCCGATATCGACAATAGCGATGACCTGATCTTCTTCTTCGTCACTTTCCCCGAACTGACCTCGAACCAGCTCGAATGCGCGCTGCATGCAATGCGCTTCGATATCTACAACCTTGGCCTTTAATCCGCCGAGCTCAAGTGCAGCTTCGCGCATCTCAACATTTTCACGACGACAGGCTGCGATCAACACTTCTACTTGTTCTTCCGATCGCGGAGACGGGCCCTGTACTTCAAAATCTAGCGCCACTTCTTCAAGGGGGTAGGGAATATATTGGTCTGCTTCAACCTGCAGCTGACTTTCCATCTCATCTTCATTCAGGTTGGCGGACATCTCGATCGTTTTAGTGATCACCGCCGAGCCCGCGACTGCCACCGCTGCGTTTTTGACCTTGGTTTTACATCGCTCCAGCAATCGCTGAATCGCCTCACCAACGCCGTCGACATCGCTAATGTTTTTCTCAACCACGGCGTTTTCAGGCAGTGGTTCAACACCATAGCTTTCCACTCGGTAGTCATTGCCGGATTTACTCAGCTCCAACAACTTCACCGAAGTTGAACTGATGTCCAGCCCTAACATGCTCGACGGACCTTTA
>JBLIIB010000071.1:0-14363 GCA_047634795.1 Candidatus Azotimanducaceae bacterium
CATCCCGCGGCATTCGAGCAAGAGACAAAGGGACACCCCATTGATTGTTGAGGCTACCCGTGGATGCATGGGTCCGACATTGAGTGGCTAGCGCTGTCTCAAACCAGGCGCGCAGAGTCGTTTTACCACTGCTCCCTGTAATGGCGAGTGTTTTACCGCTGCACCGTTGACTCGCAGCAGCGCCGAGCTTCCAAAGACCCGAGAGAGTGTCCTGAACGTTGATCGATGAAACGTCCGTCGGTTTCCCATCGTGCCTCATGATTACCCCGGCGCCAGCTGCAATGGCGGACGCAATGAAAACATGCCCGTCTCTTGCGTCGGGCGCGGGTTGACCGCCGTTAAACATTGGCCCGGGATCACCAGAAAGCGCGATGAAAAGGTCTCCTTTCGTCGTCGTTCTAGAGTCGATGGACACCCCGTGCACCGGCGATGTATCCGCGGTCAAGTTAAACAACGCAGCGAGTTCAGCGCCCTGCCATAGATAATCATCGTGGTTCATTGTGGCCGCCTCGCCTCCTGCTGTTGATCGATGAGGACAAGAGCCAGCCCGGTCGCGTCTTCTATCCCCTCGTAGTAACCGGTTTTAACCGCGGACTGCTCGAACCCCAGTTTCTGATAACAGGCAATCGCTGCGCCATTACCTGACCTGACCTCTAGATTAACACGACCTATCCCGGCGACCCGCGCAGATTGGATAAGCCAATTGAGCATTTCGGTCGCGATACCCAGTCGTTGGTAGGTCCGGTTTACCGCAAGTAAACTGATATGTGCGGTGGTCTCGGAGAATCCGGCCAGGGCAAACCCGGCCAGTGTGCGATCAACCACTCTAACAATCACCACCGTGTCTCTGTCCTGTATCGCGTGTCGAATTCTTTGCGGTTGCCAACGCCACGTAAGACCGTGTTCTACCAACCGACGAGACAGCTCTGCGATTTCGCGTGCGTCGCTCGGCGTTGCGAGACGAATCATTGATGTATCAGCATGGGGCACGGTCTTTCTTTTTTCCTGTAATTTGAAACGCTTAAGTTATTCACGCTTGTTGATATCCAGTCCGTCGTTATCAAGTCTGTCGGCAATTTCGCGAAGCAGATACTTTTGAACCTTGCCGGTTGACGTTTTTTCGAGAGGCCCGAATATCACTGTCTTAGGGACTTTAAATCGGGCCATGTTGTCTCTGCAGTATTCAATGACGTCCTCGACGCCAAGCTGTTCCCCCTCTTTTAATGAGACAAACGCGCAAGGATGCTCACCCCATTTTTCATCGGATTTCGCGACGACAGCCGCCTCCAAAATTTTAGGATGCTTAAAGAGAATGTCTTCAATCTCAATGCTGGAGATATTTTCACCCCCGGAAATAATCACGTCTTTTGAGCGATCCTTAATTTGAATGTAACCATCGGGATAACACACCGCAATATCACCAGTGTGGAACCAGCCGCCCGCGAAAGACTCGGCCGTAGCAGACGAGTTCTTTAGGTAGCCTTTCATCACGATGTTCCCGCGCATAAACACTTCCCCCTGGGTTTCGCCATTCCATGAAACTGGCTCAAGCGTTTCTGGATCTGCCACCATCATTGCCCCGGCCAACACCGACGAAACACCCTGACGAGCTTTAAGTGCCGCCCGCTCTTCATCGCTCTGCGCGTCCCACTGGTTTTGCCAGGCAGATACGATCATCGGACCGTAGGTTTCAGTGAGACCATAAACCTGAGTCACGTCAAAACCGAGTCCTTCCATTCCCTGTATTACCGCAGCCGGCGGCGCAGCGCCTGCCGTCATCACTTTGATGCCTTTGGGACAATTCGACCGTTGCTTGTCTGGTGCATTGAGGAGTGTATTCAGGACGATCGGCGCGCCGCAGAAATGCGTCACACCCTGCGTCCGGAATGCCGAGAATATCGCGTCCTCACGGACTTGCCGCAAACAGATATTGGTGCCGGCAACCGCGGCGAGTGTCCACGGAAAACACCACCCGTTGCAGTGGAACATCGGCAGCGTCCAAAGATATTTCGGGTGCATGCCCATCTCCCACGTCAGGGCATTATTGACTGCGTTCAGGTAAGCGCCGCGGTGATGATAAACCACACCTTTCGGGTTTCCTGTCGTACCGGATGTGTAGTTTAACGAGATAGCATCCCATTCGTCCTCGACCTGGTGCCACGAGAAATCGGCATCAGCGCCGGCCAGAAACGACTCATAATCTACGCTCCCAACAAGTTTTCCACCTCCAAAGTTCGGATCATCTACGTCTATAACCAGGATTTCCCGATCAATCCCTGCTAATGCCTCACTGACAATCTCTGAAAATTCAATGTCGGTGAACAGCACCGTGGCTTCAGCATGCTCCAATATAAATCTCACCGTCTCTGCATCAAGACGTGTATTGATCGCGTTAAAAACTCCGCCGGACATCGGCACGGCGAAATGCAATTCAAACATTTCAGGGATGTTAGGCAGGATCGCCGCAACCGTATCTCCAGGTTTCACACCCGCGTTATTCAAGGCCGATGCAACTCGAATGCATCTCTCATAAACTACCGCCCATGACCGGGTAAGGTCTCCATGAATAACCGCGGGATAATCCGGATACAAGCGTGCGGTCCGAACCAGAAAATTCAGAGGCGTCAATGGCTCATAATTGGCCGCATTCCGATCGAGATTGCTGTCGTAAATTGATGGCATACTACTGGTCCAATCCGTTGCAATTAAAGTCAATGAGTTCAACAAACCCAATAACGGGTCAGGGTCGTTCATTCACCCTGGCAACTGGAAATATTACCACTGTTGTGTTCGATCTGGGGGGTGTTCTTATCGAACTCGGTGACATGACCGACATGATGGCAAGCTCGCCCTATTCCGCCAAAGAAGTCTGGTCTAGCTGGATCAGTAGCCCATCCGTCAGGCGATTCGAATCGGGTCAATCCAGCCCCGATCAGTTCGCCCAAGACATGATTCGGGAATTTCAATTAACATGCAGCCAAGAGGTATTTCTTGAACTATTCAACGCCTGGCCAAAAGGCATGATGAAGGGCGCAATCGAAATGCTAGAGTCGCTGTCCGCCGAGTTCAGACTCGCTTGCTTATCAAATACCAACCCGGCGCACTACGACTCATTCCTGCGGCATCAACCGTTGATGCGATGCTTTGAACATCAATTCCTGTCTCACATCATGGGCTGTATGAAGCCCGACGGGGACGCTTTCAACATAGCCCTTAACGGATTGAACGTACACCCATCTGAAGTTGTGTACTTTGATGACCATCCCGAAAATGTGGCCGCGGCAGCCTCTCTTGGCATGCACGCCAAAGAAGTTCACGGCCCCGAAGACATTATGGCCTTTCTCTAAACCACCGAACTGCTGGGACCAGCACCATAAGCGCCAATATCGAGCGTTAGAAGTAACGCCCGGATTAAGAATCTAGGTTAAGAATACGGGTTAAAGATTAAGGACCCAGCAGTCTGGGGTGTGAGCGCTTGGTGATTGGTCGCACCATGACACCGTTCCGCCATGAAACCGGCTGAAAGCCAGCTGTCCAAGCCATCTACACAGAACCCCTTGTGTTAACCTTACCTCCTGAAAAACGTACATGAGGTCATCGTGAGAAAAATCTGGAACGTCATCACAGCAACAAAAAACGCATTAGGTAATTTGTTGTTTCTTGGCATCATCGCCGTCATTTTGTTCGCTGTATTTACGTCTGAAACGCAAAGTGTCCCTGAATCCGCAGTCATGATCGTCAACCCCGAAGGCGTCATTGTTGAACAGACCCGAACGGTAGATCCCGTGGAACAATTTCTTTCAGGACGAGACCAAGTCAGCCAGGAAACGCTCGGAAGAGATATCGTTGAGGCGATTGACCGCGCAGCGAGAGATAGAAGAATAGAAGCGATTGCTCTGGACCTATCTAACCTTGCCGGCAGCACGCTCACCCAGTTTGATGACATAGGCGACGCACTCAACCGCTTCAAGGCGGAAGGCAAGCCTGTATATGCCTTTGGTGACGGTTATTCGCAGTCGCAATATTACCTCGCCTCTTTTGCAGATAAAATCTACATCGACAAAGGCGCGCTCCCGACGCTAGGGGGAGTTTTCCTGCCAGGGTTCGGCTCCTATCCCCTGTATCTCAAGTCAGCACTCGACAACTTGCGCGTCAGCATGCACGTGATCAAAGCAGGGACCTATAAAGATGCAGCCGAAATCTTTGTTCGCGATGACATGTCGGAACTGTCCCGGGAATCCAATCAGGCGTTGGTCGACTTTTTGTGGGATAGCTACCTTGGACAAATTGCTGAAGCGAGAGATCTACCCAGGGACAGGCTCAACGAATATGTCAATCGTTACGGACCACTATTGCTCGAAGCGGATTCAGACCCAGCACAACTCGCCGTAGATCGAGGCCTCGTTGATGATCTCATGAGCAGATCCGCATGGCGGCAAGAGATGCGATCAATTGTAGGCAGTAAGGGTGATAGCTACAACAATGTTACCTACCGCGCCTACTTAAGTTCAGTGCGCCCCCCTATTCCCGTGGTGAATCCGACCACCGATAAGATCGCGGTTATCGTCGCCAAAGGAACTATTCTAGACGGAGAGCAAGACGCGGGTGACATTGGCGGAGATTCTTTGGCGCGGCTGATTCGTCAAGCAAGAAACTCAGATGCCATTAAGGCCATTGTCCTTCGCGTTGACAGCCCGGGAGGAAGTTCTTCCGCTTCCGAACTCATTAGATCCGAGCTTGCGGAGACGCAGGCAGCAGGCAAACCGGTTGTGACTTCAATGGGCGGGTATGCCGCGTCAGGTGGTTACTGGATCGCCAGCACATCGAACAAAATTTTCGCCTCAGAGACAACGATTACAGGCTCCATTGGTGTTTTCGCCACCTTCCCGACATTTGAACGTACGATGGACTATTTAGGCGTTCATTCCGATGGCGTGGGCACGACACCCTTATCAAATGCTTTCAATATCTTTTCTGAAATCAACCCAATGTTTGAAATGACACTTCAAGGATCTGTTAACCGTACCTACCAGAAATTCCTTGCGTTGGTGTCTGACGGCCGAGGGCTAACACTTGAAGAAGCAGATTCAGTCGCTCAAGGTCGGGTTTGGTCCGGCTCCAAGGCTCTGGAGCATGGACTGATTGACGCTATTGGAGGTATCGATGATGCTGTCGCAGCAGCGGCTGTGTTCGCCGACCTTTCAGATTACGATGTTGTTTATCTCGAGCAGGAACTCTCGCCAAAGGATCAACTGATACGGCAAATACTCCAGTCGACTCTGTCAGCGCTGCCCGCCATGGAAACAAATCTTTTCTCTGTTATACCGGCGGATCTTCGCGCACTGGCGGAACTGACCAAGACACCTTCCCTGCTCATGCAGTGTGTTAATTGCAAGGTGACTTTTTAAGGTTTGGAGTTCTAACATCAAGATTTCTAACGGCAAGCTTTCAAACATCAAAAGATAGCGGCTAAACGGATTCCCAGAAAACAGACAGCCCCTCATCCAGTTGTTCAACTGACCGGACGACTGAGGGGCTCCAATGATCGGAGAGCAATGAGCGGTAACGGGATTCGGTGTATCGCCGGTCAACCAGACACACTATGCCCTTGTCAGCGACATCACGTATGACCCTACCCGCGGTTTGAAGCACTTTAATCAGCCCGGGGTATTGGTAGGCGTAAGCAAAACCGTCGTCCGGGAAATGATCACGAATGAGATCTCGCTCAACGCCTACCTGGGGCAATCCCACACCAACAACAATCACGCCAATAAGCTTCTCGCCCTTAAGATCAATACCCTCTGAAAACACGCCGCCCATGACCGCGAATCCGCAGACTCCCTCCGCGGCAGAAGAAGATCGATTGAATTTTTCCAAATACTCGGCTCGCTCTAGATCGCTCATGCTACGCGTCTGCGCAATGATATTCACTTCAGGGTAGTGAGCACTCATCCAATCATATGCCATCAACAAATAATCATAAGACGGGAAGAAAACAAGGTAGTTGCCAAGACGATTGTTAACAACTGTTCGAATGAGCTCTATCAAATCGCCTACAGAATCGCGGCGACCACGATAAGACGTATCGATATAGGAAGCGATAGATACGCCAAGATGGTCCGCTGGAAATGGTGAGGGCAACCGATACCATTTCGATTCTTCACTGGTACCCAGGAGGTTCCTAAAGTAATCCGGTGGGTTTAACGTCGCCGAAAAACAAACTGCGGCCGCCAGACGAGAAAAGACCTCTCCAAGCTGCGAGGATGGGTTCAAGCAATAGAGTTTAAGATGCATAGATTTACCCCGCTCGAATAGCAGGGTGGTGTAGTGCTCATTAAACGATTCAGCCGTTCTCAAAAACCTTAACGAGTCGAAATAACACTGGAGTAATTCGTCTCGATGTTCGATCGGCAACTCCTGTCGCAACTCCTCTTCGGCGACAGCGCAAAACACCTCAAGAGATCTCAGAACCTTATCTGGTGTGACTTGGGCAACGACATGCCCATGCTTGTCAAAACCTTGTTTGTCCTCATTTTTAAACCCAAGAATAGAACGGTTCACTGCACTAAGTTTTTTGGAGATCGTTGGGCGAATCTGTTTTAGCCGCCCCGCTAGTCTCCGGTAATCGTCTTTGATCACCACTGCAGAAAACATATCACGCCCGCGATCAACAAGGTTATGCGCCTCATCGATAAGCACCACAGAATCTTTCTTGTCTTGATCAAAAAAACGGCGAAGGTAAACCACAGGATCAAACACATAGTTATAGTCAGAGATCACAAGGTCTGCCAGTCGAGACAAATCCAACCCTAATTCAAAGGGGCACAATTCGTGCTCGCGCGCGGCTTCTTCGATTAGAGTGCGGTCAAGGTGTTGGTGATCGTCGAATATTTCGGCAACGGTGGCATGAAGTCCGGTGTAGTAATCCTTCGCGAATTCGCAGTGATCCGGGTGGCAGGGTTGGCCAGGATTAAAGCAAATTTTATCCTTCGCGGTAATGACCACTGTTCTGAGTCTGGCGCCGGAGTGACTGATGTCAAGTGCGGCCTGTTGAGCCATTTGCTGAGTTGAGGTCCGCGCAGACACGTAGAAGACTCTCCGCGCAATGTCTGGCGTAAGCGCCCTTAATGCAGGATACAAGGTGGCCATGGTTTTCCCGATGCCGGTCGGTGCCTCCAGCACGAGTTGGGATTTTTCACTAACAGCACGATAAACGGAAACTGCCATGTCTCTCTGGCCTTCCCTGTACTTACCGTAAGGAAACGCCAGAGGAGACATTGACTCAATGCGCTGCGCAACCCATTCGTTTTCCTCCGTTCGTAGTGCAGTGTAGAGAAGGATGGCGTCTGCAAAGGTTATCGCGAGGTCACGGTAAGCAAATGTTTGCTGGCGTAACGTCTCGGTCTTGTCATCCAAATGGTAGAAACACAATTGGACCAGCAATTCGCTTAGGTCATTTTCCAATGCTAACAAATAGGCGTATAGCTTCGCCTGACGCCAGTACATCGCCATGATCGATGGGGGAATATCATCCACCGCGACGCGGACCGTCTTGATTTCTTCAACATAGAAGATGCGATCACTTGACCGGTAACCCACACCATCAATTCTACCACCCACAACAACTTCGCCGCCTTCCATACCGGCACCTTCAATATTGATGCCTTCAATATCTATGATTTGTTCAATTCGGTATTCAGGCAAGTAAAGTTTCCCACGGGACTTCTGGACTAGTTGATGGCCTTTTATGCCTTCGAGCGGCGTACTTCGATTGGAAAACCTGAAATTGATATCACCTTCCCGACCAAGCTCCGTGAGATCGCCAACAGATACGCGATCAGTCGGCATGGGAGTATTCGACATTGACGACTGAAGCGGGGATATTGTGGTCGAGAAAATAGCTGAACCAGCGAATCTGATTGTCCTGTAGTTTGTCCCCGGGACCTTTTACTTCGATTAACTCATAACCACTGTTAGAGAACACAATAAGATCCGGCAACCCACTGGCGTTGGTTTTTAAATCAGTCAGCATTCGCTCGAATACAAGCACAAGATGCTCGGCGGGGATTTTTTCAATAGCGGTTTCCAATAGCGCCTCATCGAGCAAACCCCATGCGACAAAATGGTTTGCGATGCCAGATTTGCTGCGGTGGATCGACAGGGCAAGTTCCCTCGCTGACCCGCTGCATAGATCGCGCATGCGCTTGTCAATCAACTGAGCTCTGCTCGGAACGAAATCATCGGTGAACAGATCAGCCGGGCCGCGTTGTAATGGGTTAAAAAATGCACCGCTGATCGGTGCAAAAATAATATCCCAAAAACATAAGCCGAAGAGACCACGAAACAACCAATTTTCAACATACAACGCAACCCGTCCCGAATCATGATCACTAGTACCCGCTTGGCAGTAGTAACGGACGGCATTGAGTTCAACCCGTGGCTCCAGTTTCGTTGTTTTGATCAAAGACTGAGGAATATCTGCGGCCTTCCTTGACACAGGAAACATTCGTTTCTGCTTAGTCTTCTTGCAAAGCCTGTTACCAAAGGATCGGGCAAAAACGCGCTCGCCTTCGTTCATGGGCCCAGAATCTATGGACTTGCAAAGCGCAATTGCAATCTCAACTTGACCCTGTCGATCATGAATTCGTGTTCTGCGCTCACGTGATGGCACGGCCTCGGTTAATCGATAGGTGTTGAGCGCATCGATATCCCGCCCCAATCTTTCTAGTTGTCGGGCGACACGATTCACCGTTTTGTCGAAACGGCGAGCAAGTAAATGTTCTTCCGGCCTGGGACCAAGACTCTCGATTAGTAAAAGCAGGTCGCCGCCAGCATTATCGCACTCGATAAGCTCAAAACTAAGGTCCGAGCGCGCTTTCAGCGTAATCAGCCTGTTAACCACATCACGACGTTCAAACGGTCCTGAGTTTCCAGAGAACTCACATTTTTCATAGGGCGCTACAAGTTCATGCAGGACAAAGTCAGTCATGTCCTGATGGAAATTGCCGAAGAACAACAAACGATACAGCGCAAGCGTATCTTGGTGGTTGATCTCCAGCACTTCGATATTGAGTTCGGCCACGGGATTACACCCACTCTCAACGATAAGCGGGACAAGGACAGATTTTTGGGTCTGACGTGGGAGCTCTTTATATCGATCAATCCTTAGCAACTCGTCCTTAGTGCAAAGTGATATCGAATCCATCTGCTCTGGGATAATCGAACGCGCAAAGTTGGCGCGGCCAAGGCTTTTAGTTGCAGCGGGTATATCTGCAATTTCCACATAACTCAGGCGGTCAGTTCTAAACAAAGCACCTCGTCGATTGGAGAGTCTGACAAAGAGTTTCTGATCATCCTCTGCGAGCCTGAAGAAATCGCGGGCAAACTGTTGCTCATCCTCGCTTAATAGATGCGCATATGTGGCAGAGACGAATTGTACGAGAAACCTGAAATTTTCCAGGTAATAGCCTTCTGGCAGGTCTACTGGTAAATCTTCCGGCATTAAGCGGGCTCACCCATTGATGCGCGTATGCGCGTGCGAGCCAGTTTAACCTGTATTTATATACAGGGAAATATTACTGTGACTTTCGAGTGAACCGGTGCTCGGTCCCTGTAATGGGATCAAGTTGAACCATTTCACCCGCAGCCGGAAAGCTGATTTGTCGGAGCGTATTACGGTCGCCATTGATCACCAATTCGGTACCTTCAAGCGAGTATGTCAATGGCGCATAGTCATCGATACTCATCGAAGCCTCAGAATAGTTGGACACCATACGGATACCTGCCACCGTTGATTCCCAGTCACCCAGTAATTGCACGGATGCTGCAGGACCTGTTGAAATGCACCCTGAAATCATTAGCACTAGTGCAATGAGCATCAATCTGGTGGTACGAATCAAGAGTAAAACGATGGTCATGTGTTTGGCCCACATTTGGTTAACAGGTCATATTTGACGACAGGTGTTCATAGTACCCGACGGAGACAAAACGGCAAACCAACGCAACAATGTGTAAAATCGGGCATGACAGGAGAATCAACGTGACAATTGAAGACGAATACGAACTCAAACAGCTAAGAGCGATTAGCCGCATCGTTTACGAAACTTTGATGCTGATGAAACGGCATGTTAAACCGGGCATCACGACCCGCGACTTAGACAAGATTGGGGAGAAAAGCCTGACTGCCGCAGGTGCACGTTCTGCACCTATCCTGATGTATGACTTCCCCGGTCATACTTGCATCAGTATCAACGAGGAAGCAGCACATGGGATTCCGTCAGACCGAAAAGTGCAGGCCGGTGACGTTATCAACATAGATGTTTCCGCCGAAAAAAATGGCTACTTTGGAGACACCGGCGCAACCTTTCTAGTGCCACCGGTAGAACCCAGACTTGAATACCTATGCCAGGTGACCCGCAAATCACTCAAGTCGGCGATGAACGTCGCGACGGCAGGTGCCAAGATCAATTTAATCGGTCAAGCTATCGATAAAACTGCAAAGAAAGCGGGCTTTACCACCATCAAGAACCTGGGCAGCCACGGTATCGGGCGGAGTCTTCATGAAGAACCGCATTTCATTGCGAACTTTTTTAACCCGGATGATGATCGCATTTTAAATGACGGTCAGGTCATTACCATCGAACCCTTCGTGTCGACGGGCGCGGAATCTACCACAACCGCTGATGACGGCTGGACACTACTCACGGGCAAGGGAAACTATTCAGCCCAGTACGAATACACTATGGTCATCACCAAAGGTAAGCCCATAGTGCTAACGACACTGCGTTAACGCTCAAAGGTCGCAAACCGCTCCTCCGAATCAGTAAACACCTGTTGCCACTTGCCGCCCTTGAACCGGAAGAGCAAAAGCACTGCCTTGACGATGTAATCGCCAATGAGGGCTGCGTAGATCCACTCAACAGAGAAGTCCAGAACCACAAACAATGCGGCCAATCCGACCCTCACACCGCACAATCCAATCATTGTCGTTATGAGCGGAAAGCGAGTATCCCCTGCTCCCCGGAGACATCCACCGAGGGTGAATTCAACCGCCATCAGTGGCTGTACTAGCGCCATGATGTAGATAAACACCACCGTCAATCTAACGACCTCATCGTCATCGATAAGATACCTTGCGATCTCTTCAGCAAATGCCGCAATGACAATGCTTAAGATCACCATGCTAATGATGGCCATATACAAAGCTCGCCAACCGCTTCTGACCGCCCCTTCGTTGTCCCCTGCCCCTAAATGCTGGCCGACCAGTGTGGCGCCGGCGATGGAAAAACCGAAGCCAACGACAAATGATATCGACAGAATCTGGACACCGACGCCGTAAGCGGCGTACGGCGCGGTACCAAAAAAAGCAACCAGCCATAAAAATGCAATAAAGCCGATCTGAAAAACGAACTGCTCAACCCCTGCGGGATAACCAATATGTACGAGTTGTCGCACTCTGCCCTCTGATAGGGATCCTGGCCCGCCGAGACCTATTCGCATCCTGCCGGAATAGTACATGTAGAGGAAAATCGCGCCGCCAACCGCAAACGACAACCCATTTGCAATCGCTGCACCCTTGACGCCCAGCGCTGGAAAACCATACTGCCCGTGGACTAGAAGATTCACAAACACGACATTCACGACATTCGTTATCACGCCTATCCAAAGCGGCGTTTTGGCATCACCCGCCGCACGCAGAGCAGCTGCCAGAATCATGTTGACCGAAAACGCGATATTAAAAATACTGAGGTATCGAATAAATTCAGCCGCCAGTAGGGTAGGTTTCTCATCCAGCCCAAACACCCCGGCTATTTCCACAGAGAAAATAATGCACGGGATCATCAGTACGACCGCAACCGCATTACTGATCCAGAGTGACACGCTGGTGACTCTTGCGGCCTCATCAAAGTCTCCGGCCCCCCAGGCCCGCGCCACCAGTGCGGTGGTGCCCGCAGAAATGGCCATTAGAATGGCCTGAAAGCCAAAGAAGATACGATGCCCGGTTGTTGCGGCCGCAACTGCTTCTGCACCCAGTGAACCGACAATTTTGATGCTAACGAGACCTATAATCGAAAACAACAAATTAGTGGCGATCGCAGGCCACGCTAGTTCCCAGATACTTAGATTCGGTTTGGGGGGCGTATCATCAAGCGCGATATCATCGCGAATTTCGTCACTATTGGACATGAATCAGAACCAGCTTGGGACCTATGCAGTATTAGTCTAAAACCTTGAGACGGCGCGTCAGCAGAGGCGTAACGTGTTCAGCGGGCAGGCTGATCGAGGCATTCGGTTAGGGCGTTAACGCGCTTTACAATACACTTTGCCCAACCCAGACTCAAGAAAGCCAATCGGGCCGGCAATCATTAGCGGCGCCGGTATGCGGATAAGGAGAAGCCATAATCGCGACATCAGCCATCATCATAGGAGGTGGTCACAACGGACTCGTCTGCGCCTGCTACCTCGCAAAAGCCGGATTAGAGGTCACAGTGTTCGAGCAGCTTGACGTGATGGGCGGCACAGCCGTCACCGAGGAGTTTGTCCCCGGATTCCGAAATTCGGTGGCTAGCTACACTGTTAGTCTCCTGCACCCGCAGATCATCGAGGATCTGCGTCTATTCCAGCACGGGCTCAGAATCGTTAAACGTCCTGTTAACAACTTTCTGCCGCTACCCGATGACAACAGCCTGACGCGGTTTAATGACGCGGTTCAGTTTCAATCAGAACTTGCTCGATTTAGTGAACGTGACGCGGCTCGCCTGCCCATTTTTGAAGCTGATCTGGCTGAAGTTGTGGATTTGATCAAAGAACTGCTGATCATGTTGCCACCCGTGCTGCACGATTCAGGATTCGGAGACCTTTTTGGACTCCTTTCAATGTCCCGCCGGTTTTCGAAGTTGACGCTTAAAGACAAGGCACAGTTACTCCGCTTGTTTTCGGTTAGTGCCGGAGAAATGCTTGACGATGAATTTGAAACGGACCCGATTAAAGCACTTATTGGCTTTGACGCCATCGTCGGGAACTATGCGAGTCCTTATCAGGCAGGATCAGCTTATGTCCTGCTTCACCACCTGCTAGGAGAGATCAACGGTCAACCCGGTCAATGGGGACACGCGATAGGAGGAATGGGTGCTATTACCCAAGCCATGGCGAAAGAAGCCGAAGCCCTGGGTGTTCGCCTTGAAACTCAGTGCGGTGTTGAAGAAGTGGTCGTCAGCGGTGGGCGCGCAGCGGGTGTTCGCTTGAAATCTGGCGAGGTCATTACAGCACCTATCATTGCGTCAAACGTGAACCCCAAACTGCTGCACCTTGAACTCATCAACACGAACGATGTGTCTTCGGAAACCCGGCAGCGATTTGAGAAATACAAGTGCGCCAGCGGGTCTTTCCGGATGAATGTTGCCCTTGCAGAGTTACCGAAATTCACCGCGGACACGCCGAATCAAGCACTGACAGGCGGGATTATTCTTTCTCCTAGCCTGCGGCATATGGACCAGGCTTATCGCGACGCAGTAGATTACGGTTACTCCAAGTCACCAGTTGTAGAACTTCTGATACCAAGTTTGCTCGATGATTCGCTGGCACCGAAAGGGCAACATGTCGCCAGCTTGTTTTGCCAGCAGTTTGATCCTGGCCTGGGTGATCGATGGCACGCGGAAAGAGAAGTCGCAGCAGACCTCATTGTCGACACCGTGGATCAGTACGCACCCAACTTCAGAGCCAGCATATTAGGCAGACAAATTCTAAGCCCGCTCGATCTCGAAAAGCGGTTCGGTCTCATTGGCGGAGACATCTTTCACGGAAGACTGAGCCTTGAACAGCTGTTTAGCGCCAGGCCTCTGTTGGGACTGGGTCAGTACGAAACAGAGATTCCAGGCCTGTATATGTGTGGTGCGGGCACTCACCCGGGCGGCGGTGTCAGTGGCATTCCCGGAATGAATGCCGCCAAGAAGATATTAAGACAACTCTAATTACTCAAAACTCGATCCATAGACAACCATAAGACGGCCACTGATTCGTTCAAGAATCGACGCCGCAAGCTGGGTTACGAATAAAAAAAGCGCAGAGCGGGTTCCGAATAAAAACCGCGAGCTATCTCAAAAATAAAAGCCGCAAGGTAGGGCCGAAAGGTAGGGCCGCAAACAGGGACCCCAATTCAGTGTCAGGAGAGTCGCTGCTCATCATCGGTCATTGGATTCTCTGCCAGGGGTAATTGCGCGCAGAAAACTGAGCCCTTGCCAAGATGGCTATCGACGGAGACGTTCCCGCCGTGAGTCTGGGCAATATGCTTGACGATTGCCAATCCCAATCCAGTCCCTCCAAGATCGCGAGAGCGCGCCCTGTCTACTCGATAGAATCGTTCA
>JBLIIB010000072.1:0-14301 GCA_047634795.1 Candidatus Azotimanducaceae bacterium
CCCCAAAACTCCGCCCACCCATCTCCGATCCAGCGTTAAGAACCCCCACCCCTAGATCTCCCTCCCATACCAGCTTAGTCTTCCCATACAATGTCCAAAAAACCCACAATCGTCGCTACACACGGAATCCTCTCAGAGTGATCAACAAGAAAAAAATAGCGCTTCTAGCAATACTGGCCGCACTGATCCTCGGTACATTCCTGTCTGTCTCGCGCGCACCAGCCTTGGACGAAAAGGCGCTGATGGGCACCAGGACCGACGTTGTGGGCATTGCGTTTGAGCAACTGTTAGAAGTGTCATCAATGGATCATCGTGCGGTTCGTATTGCCAAGCATGCTGTGAACTGGACCTATACCAACTGGCGAGGCATGACGTTTGGCATACTGTTTGGTGCGACGATTCTCACATTATTGCGCGCCCTGCCGCTCAGGCAATTTAGTGGTAACCGGTTTTCTGCAGCCCTTCAGGGGTTGATAGGCGGGGCTCCGCTCGGTGTTTGTGTTAACTGTGCAACGCCAGTTGCTCAGGGCCTATTGAGCGCAGGTATCCGGGTTGAGACCTCGCTGACAGCGATGATGGCGAGTCCAACGCTTAACTTCATTGTTATCTCTATGATGTTGGC
This sequence comes from Candidatus Azotimanducaceae bacterium, assembly GCA_047634795.1. Taxonomy (GTDB): domain Bacteria; phylum Pseudomonadota; class Gammaproteobacteria; order Pseudomonadales; family Azotimanducaceae; genus UBA9659. The sequence continues at coordinate 623 of JBLIIB010000072.1, forward strand.
GTTGTTCCCGTCGCATTTTGTTTTTCTTAAGTTGTTATTCACTGCTCTCTTTATTGTGCTGATTGTTCCGCTGGTGGTGGCAATGACGCGCAGTAGTATCCGATCAACCCTCATGCCTCGGGTGGACGCGCCGTCGTTTAGCGCTGAAGCATCTTCTGAACTTCTGGCGACCTGGGGTGTAACAACCCGTGAAGCGGTTGTTGAGTGGATCAAAAACTTTCTGCTTCTTGTTCGCGTTTCCGTACCATTAATGTTGGTCGCAGGCGTGCTCGGGGCTGCTGTCATTGAATATGTTCCGCTCGAGGCGTTAAGCGGATTGGCTCCTGGGTTCTGGACGTATTTAGCGGTTGCTGTTGTCGGTACCCTTCTGCCGGTACCGATCGCTTTTGATGTTGTGCTCACTGCGGGATTGATGGCTGCGGGATTTCCCGCGGGCCTGGCGATGACGCTGTTTTGCGCCTTGTCGATTTTTAGTGTTTTCCCCGCTTTGATTATTGCAAGAGACGTCTCTGCCAGGCTTAGCCTCGGCCTTTCGTTTGCGGTGGTACTTTTTTCGATGGGGACGGGCTACACAGCCCAATGGCTTAACGAGCGCTTTGTGGAGCAGCAGACTAAAGCTCTTGAGAGAACGTTGATGGGTTCTGAGGCTTCTGGATCTCAAACAAAGCCAGAATCAATCGATGTGCTGCGTCACAAGGTCGAGTTAGGGAAACAACTCTGTGGTGAGCTTGGCGAGGTTTTACCTGATTGTAGATCACAGCTGTTTGACAGCGATTCCTTTGGGTTCGCTGAAACTGCACTGTGTCATGAGCTAGAACGTATTGATCCCGAATTTGGTGCTGAGTGTTTCCTGCGTGAGGACAAAAGGGAAGAGTCGCGGGCCGCCATCGCTGCAGACGATATTGGGCGTTGTCGGTCAGATGATTGCCGATTCCAATTTCTTAAAGCTTATAGTTCCCGGCCATCCAGTGGTGCGCTTTGTGAAGAGCTGACCAATGGCGCAGTGGATCGCTGCAAACGTTCTGTTTTGAGGGCAAGATTGGAATATTTTAGAACCGCGGAAGCGTGTGATGTTGTGGCGGTTGACGATCCTGCTTCCTGCCTTCGTGAGCTAGACCTCCTGATAGCGATAGAGCAGATTGATGCTGAAGTCTGCCGATCGTTACCCATACCAGATAACAAGCAGTGCATGATGGCCTACCTGTCGGGGAAGATCTTCGATACCCGCGGGCAATATAATTGCAGCTCCTTCCGGTTTCGAGACTATCAAGGCGTCTGCGATCAATTGGTGATGTCACATCAGGCTGAGCGCAGCGGTAATTGGGCAAATTGTTTGTCACTACCAAAGGGGCTTTCGCCTTTTTGTGTCGGAAGAGTAATCAATGCCCGGGTGAAGTCGGAACGTGGCGTGCCTGAAGTGTTGCCCGATCTCACCGACGCTGGTTCGCCTTCGGTCAACGGTACCGCAGACTTTTCTGCCAGGTCGATTCGGTATGAAGATGTCAGTGTTGAAGGGAGTATTCGGCTGCGGAGAATTCATCATGCTGCTAGCGCCACGACCGGAAAATTCCAACGCCACGTTGCCGGTGAAATTGGTATGCCGCATTTTTGGCGTATGAATAGCACCGATATGTTCGAGCCGTTCGGGTATGGCAAGGGGATTGCTTCAGGTGATCTTGATCGTGATGGATTTCCGGATGTCGCCATTGCTTATGAAAAAGGCGTATATATTTATCGAAACCTGGGTGAGGGCAAGTTCGAACTGGCAGTGAACCTGCAGCCGGATGAAGATTTTAATGCCTTTGTGGTGGCGCTGGTCGATTTTAATAACGACGGCCAGTTAGATGTGTTCATCACGGGTTATGGGGGTAAGCGGGTTGTTTATCTCAATCACGCGGGACAATTTGAATCCGTGATTGATCTGCCGGTGGGAGAGACTCCGGTGACTATAGCGGCTGGATTTGCTGACCTGGACCGCGATGGCGTGCTGGATATGGTTTTTGGAAACTGGGCTTATGGGGTTGAAAGAAACTTCAATACGGACAGGGCAGGTAATGAGCTCTGGTTTCATGAGGGTAATACACTGAGTCGGAGTGGTTTGTTTGACGAAGAGCCTGCTGGACAGACACTTTCAGTGCTCTTATCCGATTTGAATGGTGATGCACACACCGACATCGTGATTGGTAATGATCGTCAGGTGCCGGATGTATTTTATCTGGCCGACGGTGACGGTGGGTTTTCGTACCCGCGAAAAGGCTTTGTGAGCGAAACGTCGTTGAACACCATGAGCTACGAGTCGGCGGACTTTAACAACGATTTACGGTTGGATCTTTTTTCTACTGATATGAAATTTGACGCTTCCGGTCGAAGTAGCTTTTGTGCTGATCTGCCATTCGATGCGGCACGGGTTTGCAGTGAGTTGACCAAGATTGAAACGGTAGTCGATCAACACGATGTGTCGGGCTGTTTGCGGCTTGAGAAAAATCAAATTGAAGATTGCCTGATCGCTGTCGCGATGACACTGGCAATTAGAGAGCAACAACCTTCGCTGTGTGAAAAAATCCCCAGGTCCATGGCGTCTAAGCGTCAATTTTGTCTGATTATGTCAGCAGAACTGCCTGAACTCCCTGATATTGCTCTGGAGCAGTATCCCACACAGGTGACGGGCAACAGGATGCACTGGGGGAGAAATGACTTTTTCTTGGACGTGACGGATGCGTTGTCGGTATCGAGAACAAACTGGAGTTGGAACGCCCGTGCGCTGGATGTGAATCACGACGGCTTTTTGGACCTCTTTGTTGGTAATGGATACGGATTTGGATCGGAAGGTCGATCACAGTTCCTGCCGGATATTCAGGTGCATTCAAACGTATTCTTTCGCAATGACCGTGCGGCGGCGTTCGTTTCTGCTGCTGCGGAATTCGGGCTCGTGGATTTTGCCAACACGCCGTCTTTTACCATCCTGGACGTCGATGCAGACGGCGATTTGGATATTCTGACTTATGCCCAAATTGCGGGCCCTACGCTCTATGAAAATCGGGTGAGCGATAAGCCGAGCATTACGTTTTCGTTGACTGACGAGCAGGGCAATAGCGGGTGTGTGGGTTGTCGTATCATCATTGAGACGGAGTCCGTGTCTCAGATGCGGGAGATCAAGCTGTCCGGTGGCTTTCTATCCTTTGACCAGACGATAGCTCACTTCGGCCTTGATAATGGCAGCGTGGTTACCGGGATCAGTGTTGTTTGGTCGACCGGCGAGACTACCGTGATAGATAAAAAATTAGACGCCGGATATCACTACGAAATAACGCGTCAGTAGTGCTTCACGCCGGATTAAGTCGCTTTAGCAGCGCGGTTTCTGCCGGCCTCTTTGCCAGAACACCATACAGTCTTGGCCAGCTTAATCACTTCCTTAGTCGAGCTTTCGCTGTTTCGAGTGCTGCGATAAAGCCCGCCCGAGATTGTCGCATCGGGCTTGCTGTCTTCGACAGCGCTTTGATACAGGACGGGTTCGGATTCAGGGTTCTGGTCATTCGATTGCGGCAAAACCCGGCAAGCTCCTGCGAAAGGTCAACTTTGGTCTTGGCTGGTTTGATCGATACTCAAATCTAGACTTCAATTCACTCCCAATTTTACACCCCGATTCGCACTCTGAGGAATAATACATTCCAATAAGGAATGTATTAGTTGCCAGTTATTCCTTATAGAAAAAGAGAATCTGCTGATAAATTCATTTCCGAGTTTAAGCACTCGTGAACGCGTTCAAATCGAACGCCTTAAAAATTAGCTGGAATATCGAAAGGCGACTAACATGACGACACCACAAATTAATGTCCGCACTGCTACTGGTATGAATACCGAAACTGTAGAAGTAAAACAAAGACTGCAATACCATGATGTAGATGAGTCACTGTCCGAGTGGGAACTCGCCCGTCTGACCAGCAAAACTTGGTCAATGGAGCAGGATTAGTCCTGGTCTCGTTGAGCATGTCACTGGCAACATTGATGAGCAGGCTGCGAGGGTTAACCCTTGTCGCCCTGGTCATTGTTCTGATCACTGGTTTGTCGTCCTGCGCTGAATATCTGCCCACAGCGATGGGTCCGCTTTCGGGTGACGTCGTAGCGCTCCCCATTAGCTGGTCGAGTGTTGCCGACGTGGAAGTCATTCAGCTAGAAACGCTCGGGGATGACGGTGCCTATTCAGTCAACCTCTGGATTGTTGAGGTCGATGACGCGCTGCATGTCTTCGCCGGTGATAACTATGCGACCTGGATTCAAAACATGGAGCGGGAACCTGAAGCCCGCCTAGGTGTTGACGGCCGCATCTATGAACTGAAAGGCACGCGCGTGACGGATCCAGACGTTTTTGAACGCTTCGCGCAAACATGGGAAGCGAAATACGGCAATCCTCCCCGAAACGAGAATGTTGAAGAGACCTACCTGATCAGGTTGTCGCCCAGAGCTTAAAACTAGCGCCTAAAAGCAGAACCCAGGACTGCGACGATTTTCGTCTCACAGTTTATCAAATTGGCGATTGCAGCCATCGCTTTTGTTGAATACTCGTCACAGGTTTAGTGGGTGCTGATCGCCGGTTCGGCGACGTTTTCCAAGAGTGAAAACTGCCTAATCCAAAAACCTTTGAGCGCGACATAAAGTAGCAGACCAAACGGCCCTGCCATAAAGGTCAGCAGTAATGGAATGACTATCGCGAAATGATGAATTCGATGTCGTTTTGCATCTCGTGCCATCCACGCCCCTACAAACAAATCGAACACCAGGTAGTGCACCCAGGCGCCTACCAGTGTTTCTTTATTGGAGAACGCTTGTTGCAAGCCGTCGAGTGAGCCGAGATTGCCGCCGTCGGCGGGACCAAAGGCAAATGCACCCACGATATAAAATAGATACACGGAACCGAGCAGAACCGGAACTAGACCAGAGTGAACGAGAAGTTTGGTGGCTTTTGAGTGAGGGGCTACGATTAGCAATAGCCAGAAGGGTAGGACAAAAGTATTAACCATTGTGAAGACAGTATCGGCCATTGGGCAATCCGTTGTTATTGTTAGCGGAGGCCCGAGCCGAGTTAGGCTAATTACCCCCTAGAATGCATCGCCCGGTATCCTAACCCAACCTTCCATCAGAATGCGCTGACTTCGGCTCATGCTGGCCTTGGTGACCTGCCAGTCATCGTCAACGCGGTGAGCTTCTGCGCCGACCCTTAGCGTTCCGGAGGGATGACCAAAGGTCACGGCATCTTTTTCACCGCCGCCAGCAGCAAGATTAACCAACGTGCCGGGTACCGCTGCCGCAGCGCCAATGGCGACTGCCGCTGTACCCATCATGGCATGATGAAGTTTGCCCATGGACATCGCACGAACCAGCAAATCGACGTTGCTCGCGTCGATGCTTTTGCCGCTGGACGCCGCGTAAGATTTAGGCTTTGAAACAAAAGCGATTTTTGGTGTGTGTTGCCGGGCTTTTGCTTCTTCGAGTTCGCTGATCAATCCCATTTTTATCGCGCCATGCGCGCGGATGGTTTCAAATTTGGCCAATGCATCCGGATCACTATTGATGTCATCCTGTAGCTCCGTGCCGGTGTAACCCAGTGCATCCGCGTTCAGGAAAATCGTAGGGATACCTGCGTTAATCATCGTCACTTCAAAAGTGCCGATGCCTGGCACTTCCAATTGATCGACCAGGACACCCGTTGGGAACATGGAGCCACCGCTGTCGTCGGCAGGATCCATAAAATCAATTTGAACCTCAGCCGCTGGGAACGTGACGCCATCTAGTTCAAAGTCGCCGGTTTCTTCGGGCACGCCGTCCTTCATCGGAACGTGGGCAACAATCGTTTTCTTGATATTCGCCTGCCATATCCGAATGGTCGCGATCCCATTGTCGGGTACACGACCCGGATCGACGAGTTCTGAAAGTATCGCGAACGGTCCTACTGCCGCAGATAAATTCCCGCAGTTACCGCTCCAGTCCACAAAAGGACTATCGATTGACACCTGACCGAACAGGTAGTCAACATCGTGGCCCGGTTCCTCACTTTTTGAAACGATGACGCTTTTACTGGTGCTCGATGTTGCGCCGCCCATACCATCAGTCTGCTTTCCGTATGGGTCGGGGCTGCCAATCACGCGAAGCAATAACTTGTCGCGGGCTTCACCTGGCGTTTGCGCGCGCGTTGGCAAATCGTTCAGTCGAAAGAAAACACCTTTGCTGGTCCCGCCACGTATGTAAGTGGCAGGAATCTTAACTTGAGGTACGTTAGACATTTTTAACTCGCTGCAGATTCTAGGAAGTCCTGGGCAAAGCGCTGCAAAACACCACCGGCGGCGTAGATCGAAACTTCTTCAGCGGTATCAAGGCGACATTTAACAGAGATGCTAATGGATTCGCCGTTTGCACGATTAACCGTGAGGGTAAGTTGGGCGCCGGGTGACGGTTCGCCCGCCACATCAAAAGTCTCTGTGCCATCAATCGCGTAATCATGACGCGTCTTACCTGTGGGGAATTCAAGCGGCATTACGCCCATCCCCACTAGATTAGTGCGATGAATTCGCTCGAACCCTTCGGCGACGATCGCTTCAACACCCGCGAGTCGAACGCCTTTGGCCGCCCAGTCACGCGATGAACCCTGACCATAGTCAGCGCCAGCCACAATAATCAGTGGTTGACCGCGCTCCATGTAGGTTTCGATGGCTTCCCACATGCGTGTGACCTGACCTTCTGGTTCAATGCGCGCCAGAGAGCCTTGCTTCAATTCGTTGTTTTCTTTCACCATTTCATTGAGCAGTTTGGGATTGGCGAAAGTGGCACGGAGCGCAGTGAGGTGATCGCCGCGATGGGTTGCGTAACTATTGAAGTCTTCCTCGGGTAAACCCATCTTGTGCAGATACTCTCCGGCAGCACTGTCCATGAGGATCGCATTTGAAGGAGAAAGGTGATCCGTTGTGATGTTGTCTCCTAGCACTGCTAGCGGGCGCATACCTTTTAGTGTTCTTTCTCCCGCCAACGCGCCTTCCCAATAAGGCGGTCTGCGAATATAGGTGCTTGTTTCTCGCCATTGATACAGAGGGTCGGGGGCGTTAGTGGTGTCTTTGACCTTAATGAACATTGGGTCATACACCTGCCTGTACTGTTCGGGTTTGACGCTGCTGCGTACAACGGCATCAATTTCTTCGTCGGTCGGCCAGATATCTTTCAGCGTGACGTCGTTGCCGTCAGCATCCAGGCCCAGCACGTCTTTTTCAATATCGAATCGAATCGTGCCCGCGATGGCATAGGCAATGACCAGCGGCGGCGAGGCAAGAAACGCCTGCTTGGCGTAGGGATGTATACGACCATCAAAGTTACGATTGCCGGAGAGCACTGCGGTTGAATAAAGATCCCGGTCAACCACTTCTTTTTGAATCTCGGGATCCAACGCGCCGCTCATCCCATTACAGGTGGTGCAGGCAAAGCCGACGATGCCAAATCCGAGTTGTTCTAATTCAGGCAGAAGATTGGCTTCTTCCAGATAGAGTTGGACGGTTTTTGATCCAGGTGCCAAAGAAGTTTTCACCCAGGGTTTGCGGGTAAGGCCCTTTGCATTGGCATTTCTCGCGAGAAGACCTGCGGCAATGACATTCCTGGGGTTGCTGGTATTGGTACAGCTGGTGATCGCAGCAATGATCACCGCGCCATCAGGCATTAGACCTTCTTCGTTTTCGACAATACCGCTGATGCCCCGCGCCGCTAAATCAGCTGTGGGTAGTTTTGCATGCGGATTGGATGGACCTGCCATGGTTCTGCCCACCGAGGACAGATCAAATGTTAAGACGCGCGGATACTCAGCTTTTGTCAGCGTGTCTGCCCATAAGCCGGTTGTTTTTGCATAGTTTTCTACAAGGGCGACCTGTTCGTCTTCGCGACCGGTCAACTTGAGATACTCAATAGTTTGTTCGTCGATGTAAAAGATCGCGGCCGTCGCGCCGTATTCAGGCGTCATATTGGAAATAGTCGCGCGATCACCCAGCGTAAGGTTCGCCGCCCCTTCACCGTAAAACTCAAGGTAAGTTGAGACGACGCGCTCGGCCCTGAGGAATTGCGTCAGAGACAGGACAATATCGGTTGCAGTAATACCTGGAGAAGCTCGGCCTGTGAGTTCGACACCGACGATATCAGGCAATCGCATGTAAGAAGCTCGGCCCAGCATGACACATTCTGCCTCAAGACCACCGACACCAACCGCGATCACGCCCAGTGCATCAACGTGTGGGGTATGGCTGTCGGTGCCGACGAGGGTGTCTGGAAAAGCAACGCCGTCCCGTTGATGAACAACCGGTGACATCTTTTCCAGATTGATCTGGTGCATGATGCCGTTTCCCGGAGGAATAACGTCAACGTTTTCGAAAGCGGTTTTTGTCCATTCAATGAAATGGAAGCGGTCATCATTTCTGCGATCTTCAATCGCTCGATTTTTTTCAAACGCGCCTTCTTCGAATCCCGCGTGCTCAACAGCGAGTGAGTGATCGACGATCAACTGAGTGGGTACGACCGGGTTGACCAGCGAAGGGTCGCCGCCTTTTTCAGCGATGGCATCTCTTAGGCCGGCCAGATCAACCAGTGCGGTTTGGCCCAGAATGTCGTGGCAAACCACTCTCGCTGGATACCACGGGAAATCCAAATCCTGTTTTCGCTCGATAATTTGCTTGAGTGAATCGTTAAGGAGAGCAGGGTCGCAGCGTCTTACGAGGTTTTCGGCGAACACGCGCGATGTATATGGCAGCGTGTCGTATGCGCCCGGCTTGATGTCTTCGATAGCTTCCCGGGTGTCGAAAAAGTCGAGTGAAGTGCCGGGAAGTGGTTTCCGGTAATTCTTGTTCATAGTGTCGGCTTGATAGAATGAGCCGCGATTTTAACATGGCTTGGGGGATTGTTCGCGCATCCTTGGTACTGCTATTTGTATAGCGCTTTAGAACAGTGTTGGGGCAGGGCTAGCTGCTGCTGAAGGGTTCTTCGTCTCGATCGATTTGACCCGGTGGAGCGGTAGTATCTTCGGTCAAGAATTGATCGACGAGCGCTTCAGCTAGCGGGGTAATGCAATCCCCAACGCAGCCTGTGTCGACATCGTCCTCCCGCAGGAACTCCCCTGCAAGCAGGCTTTCAACCAGCACTTCTCTGCCATTACGCCCGGTTCGGGTCAGTATTTCGTTCACTTGCTGGAAAAAACTCGCATATTGCGCCGTCTCTAATTGCTGGAGACTTTGGACAATGATGTTGGGGATTCTCTCAACAGAAATAAAATCGAGGCAATTTTGGGCCAGAGTGCTCGGACTGATGCCGGCTAGCAGTGAGCTCGTGTAAATATCGCGAGCGCTCAGCCCCTCGGTTAGGCACTTACATTGCTGAGCAATGTCCGAATCGGGCACATTCAACGCGACGAGAGCTTGAATTCGAGCGACGCTGTCAGTCGGATCGCCTCGTAATATGGCCTGAACCAGTTTGCGTAAGGGGATAGGATTGTTTTCCAGTACCGCGGCGATCCGCTGAGCAATGTCTCCCTCCGCAGGCATTTCTATCTCTACCGGCGCGCACTGCTCCTCTGATTCCTTTGGTTCTGTTGATTCCGCTGCTTTTGCTAAAGGTTGTATTCCCGCTGAGGGCTGTATTCCCGCTGAGGGCTCTAGTTCCGCTGAGGGCTCCTCAATCCCAGATTGAGGCCCGTCAGCGAAGACGCTCTGTCCTAGCGCCAGAAGCATTAGGAGCGTACCGGTCATTAATGGAATTGATCGCTGCATGGCTCGTTTCATTGTTAATGATTTCTGTTGGCTCTTCTTGTCACCTTCATGTTGGATGATGACTTGAGCACACTTTGGACGAACGCCAGAACCGTATTCTGGCTTCTGGCGACTGGCCCTTCATCTTAGCGCGTCGCACGGAGATACGCGTATCCCGTCAGCGACCGAACCGCTGGTTTTTAGGACGACCGGCGGTTTCGAGGGGCGATCGAGTCTGTTGTTCGACATTTCGTCACAGGCTCATGGGTTCTAATCGTGATCAAGGGGTTTGTCAGTAAACAAATATTCTCGAAGTTCTTTGTCAAACGCGGGGTCTTGCCTGCGAATCCATTCAAGCACCATCGCGGCGTGTTCTTTTTCCTCGTCACGGTTATGAGCAAGAATTGATTTCAATTCAGTGTTCTTGCAAGCATCGACCCGTTGGTTGTACCAGTCCACGGCTTCTAACTCTTCCATCAGTGAGACGATGGCACGGTGCATGTCTCGTGTTTCATCAGAGAGGTCTGAAACCTCTTCGTGGTAACCTTCGTTCGCCATGGTGAGTCCCTTAATAGTTGTGTTAGTGGATCATTGGGCAAATCTGACTCATCCGCAAGTCCGTAACGACAGTTAGACGATGACACATCGGGAGACGAAAGTTCCCAGGGCCGTTATCGATCACGGTTTACATTGGGCTCGTCTATTTTTTGTGATCAGTTTGTTGAAATTGTCGAGCGTGAAAATGAACATTCAACTTATGTCTGAGCCCGAGGCCGCCCCTTAGGTCGGGCCTTTTGTTGATGTCTATTCTTTTAGGGTCTGCTTTTTCTACAAACCAATGCTTTCGCTATAAACCACTTGTCGGGCTGCTTGAAACGCTGTCCCGTTCCCTTGCTCGTGCGTGCCAAGCGCCCCAACGGCTAAGTGTTTGTCATCCGGCTTGAGTGCAGCGAAAGCTCTGGCGAAATCAACCGCGCTAATCAATGTGATGTCCGGCGGCTTAGACCTGCCGCCTACGATGTATTCTGATTCGCCGAGCGCCTGATTTAAAAGCTCCCATAATCTCTCAACGTTGGCGTCTCTCATTTACTTCGCCAGCGGGTTCTGCTGGAATCTGCCCATCTCGCCAAATAATGGGGCCGTTGACCCATGAGAGACCAATCTGCGTCCAGAGCTTGAGTTCCAATTGTCGGTTGCTCATCTTAATATGCCCCTTTTCAAAAGGGTCTGCGCTAAAAAGATTGGGCTCCGGGCAAAAACCTTATAGATATCGACAGTTAGCGACTGACTTACCAAGACATCTCCCGTTGTCGAGCTCGAGTCTTGCGATTTGTGTGCTGAGGTTTTTTTGCTAGAGCTTACTAAAATCGCATTTCACCGTTTCCTACGCCCGTGATTTCTCTTTCAAAAAACGTGAATGCGTCTTGGATTGGGAGCGTCAGGAAAGTCGTAGCGTCTCATGGGGAGCCTTTAGCACGGGGCTTGCAGCGAGTGTTCCGGAAAAGCGTAGCAAATAGTTAAGGGCTCCGGCCACGTATGGTGTCGAACGATTCGCGAAGCACTTTACCTCAAAGATTTTCGATCTACCTGATGTACAATTCCTCGTATTTCACCCAAGCTTATGGCCTGAAGACTGTCACTGATAAAGATTAGCCCTCCGTTTTTTTTTGACTTGGGCCCGTTGGAGTTTCCTTGTTTAAACCAGATAAAGGCTTTTTGTTTAGACCCGCTGAGGGCTTTTTATTTAGACCCGCTGAGGGCTCTTTGTTTAGACCCGCTGAGGGCTTTTTATTTAGGCCCGCTGAGGGCTCTTGATTTAGACCCGATGGCGCGAAAGTGAAGCGACTGTGTCCGAAGTAGCTGACGATGGTGGTCACGAACACGATAACAACCTGTCCGGCAATTGGATGGAACGAGACGAACTCAACCAGCAACATTAATACGACAAGGTTGATCGCAAACGCGACCCCGTAAACCGCATAGATTTTAATGTACTCCAGCAGCAGGTTCCCGGTTGAGCGAAAAACGAAGTACCGATAAACAAAAAACCCGTTGGTGATGGCCAGTACGTTAGCGATGGCGGCGATGACCAGGTAGTGAAATTGATCCTCGAAATACAGATAGAGACCCGAAAAGACCGCGAGCCCAAATACTGTGTTGTAACCGCCGGCTATCAGGAACCTAATAATCTGTTCGTGCTTTATCATGAGTTCGCGAAGGTGGCCGATAGCGGTTTTCATAAGCCCCTGTTTTGATTAAAATCGTTGTATGAAATTTTGGTGCTCCACTACCGCATTGGGATAGATGTCTTCATCCGCCAATGCTATCACCTAGTGTCTCCGGGAGGTGACCGAAACCAATCGCAAATCGATACCGAAAAAACATATCCGCCGAGGACCGCGCGAGTCATTGAGGATTATCTTCGCCAAAAGTTCGCAGAGAACGAAAGAATGCGGTGCGTTCCTCCTGACTCATTTTGTGAAGTCTGTCTTTGGGTTTTTTCGCCAGTACTGTTCTTTTTTGTGGTCCCTTCGGCGTTGTTTTGAATCGCTATTACGAAAAAGAATATTGCAAAGTAATAGTAAGCCCACTGCTTGCAATAGTGACAGTTCGCCAGCGCCGAGCTGATCTGGCAACAGCCAGTTCCGTAAAAACATCGCCAGGCTGCTTAGTACCAGCAGCGCGACCAGGGTGAACAAGCCAATCTTGGCGATACGCGTGTAATTCATCTCGGGTTCTCCTGGGCGATCATTCAAATCGCCTTAAGTACTTCGTAGAGTTCGTTGAGTTCGATTTTTAAATGCTTGGCCGCATAACGTTTGCGAGACAGTAATGTATTCACGCTCTCGCCCGTAACTTCTGCAATTTCTTTAAACGAAGAGCCTTCAAATTCATGCATCACGTAAACATCGCGCTGTTCAGCGGGTAGTTTTGAGAGCGCAGATTCAAGGCTTTCGATCACGCTTTCCTGAAGGTAGCGAGAGGCTGCAGAAGGTGCAAGGCTACTGACCTCTTCTATGGGGGGCGCATCCTCAGGATTGGTTCAGGCTTTTTCGTGCGCACTGCGGGCACGGTCGATGATTCGGTTCCTTGCCACCTGGAAAAGCCAGGCATTGATCCGTTCAAGTGATTCGATGGTGTCTTACGAGATCAGCAATTGCTGCAATACATCTTGCAGAATATCTTGGGCATCCTCTGAGACCCTCACTCGGCGGCGGATGAAAGACAGCAGTCCAGGGCGCTCTCTGGCGACCGTCTTTTCCAACTGCTCGGCATCTTCGTTTTTCATCCTGGCCTGATAGCATGCGCTGTGTAGGGGTAGACGAATCAGAATCCAATATATTATTTCGGAGGGGGGTTGTCCTCACATCTAAGGCTATAAATCCTGTGATTTTTTAATTGATAGAAGTTCTACCGAACGAGTTGCACAAGGTGTACATTGGGGCGCTCTTTTTATTCGTTTGTCCTGATACTGCTAGTTGCCTGCGGAGATGGGGTAGGTCTTAAGCTATTGCCCGAGAGATCGTTGGTACTCGCTTTCGGTGACAGTTTGACTTTTGGCGCAGGCGCACCGTTTGATGCGGGTTATCCTGTGGTGCTTGAGGAACTGACCGGGTTTAGGGTCATCAACGCCGGTGTGGCTGGTGAAGTCACTGCGGACGGGTTACGAAGGCTGCCTGATTGCCTTGCGCGGCATCAACCCAAGCCGATGGTTCTGATTCACGGTGGCAACGATATGTTGCGCCGGATGAGTCACAGGGCAACGGCGGCCAACCTTGAGGCCATGATTACGCTGATCCGTGATGCTGGTGCGGAAGTGGCGACGGTGGGCGTGCCACAGCCACGGCTGATCTTATCGACTGCGGCGTTTTATATGGACGTGGCTGAGAAGACCGGTATACCCATCGAAAAAGA
>JBLIIB010000073.1:0-14282 GCA_047634795.1 Candidatus Azotimanducaceae bacterium
TATGTCGATCAATGCTCCAGCCCATGACTTGGCGAAAATACAGGTCGATGACCACCGCAAGGTACACCCAACCTTCAATCGTCCGTATATAAGTGATGCCTGTTGTCCAGACTTGGTTCTTTGATTTCGGCGCGAACTCACGATTTAGCAGGTTCACGGCCACGTTGTGACGACTGCCAGTGGTCATTACGAATCGTTTCTTCTTTTTGACCGTCAGACCCAGTTGTTCCATCAGACCTCTGATTCGAAAGCGGCTTATCTCAAAACTTCTTTGCGTAACGGCTGCATCATTTTAAGGCTTCCTAGGCTTTGCTTGGATTCCGTAAACAAAGCCTTCATGCGATGAAAGAGCAACCATGTTTCATGATCGATAATCTTGACGCCACGCTTGCACCCGTCGTAGTAAGCACTTTTGCTTGCCAGCATAACCCGACAAAGTTTTGACGTCGGATAGTTGCGAGCCTGTTCTTGGATGAAGACATACTTCAGTTCATGTCTTTTGCAAAGAAGGCGCTGGTTTTTTTCAGGATTTCTTTCTCCGTGCGAAGCTCTTTGTTCTCTCGTCTAAGGCGCGTCAGTGCGGCACGTTCATCAGGAGGCAAACGCTCATCCGATGTCTTTTGATCAAACATTTTCACCCAGCGTCGAATATTGTTTTCACTGGTCCATACTGCTTGTGCCGCAATGGCCACCGGGTAGTTTTGCTCTGTCGCGAGCGAGACAGCATCTTTTTGAATTCAGGTTCAAACCTGACTTTGGTCCTTGTCATAAATCACCTCTTTCGATAGTTTCTCTGTCTTGGCGAGGTGTCCGGTAGGATTAGACCAGATCAGTCTTACGGGTGTCGCGATTCGAGCCGGTGCGCGCAGTGTTGTGGGCAGTTTGTGGAGTATTTCAGATGAAGCGGCCTATGAGGTGACCGTGGAATTCTACCGGCAGCTACAGGATTCATCAGTATCTCGGGCAGTAGCTTTGCAACGTGCCCAACGGGCTGTCCGCAAGCAGGCCCAGTTTGATCATCCCTACTTTTGGTCAACGTATCTACTCATCAGTAACTGGTTGTGATGGGCGGGCGGGATAACTAAAATCGGAGCCCTTGACGCGTTGCCGGGGGCTTCGAAAAGAAGCTGCCGTGGTTACCGTTTGCCGACCGTGATGTTGCTGCGATTGAACTTTCGGGCGACTTCACCTGGGATGCCTCCAGTACGTTCACCGTTTTAGTGATGACGATAACGACATATGCTCAATCCGGTATACAGGCGTGAGATAGTGATGCGAGTCGTTCAATGTGGTTTCCTTTTTATATCTAATCGCGAATAGGTGTTCGCCACGTAGAGGCTTCACTTTGAGATTCTAGAAAAGGTCCGAGAATAGCTATGACGAATACAGTGCTGTTACTTCACGGCGCCTGGGCTGCTAATTGGGTCTGGGAGCCGATCATTGGTTTGCTGCAAGCCGCCGGGCTTAAAGTTATTGCACCGACTTTGCCAGGCCAGACGGATGGCACACCGGCGAGCGAGATCAGTCTCGACAATTATGTCAATTTTATTGTTGATCTCATCGAAAAGGAATCAACCGAGCCGGTTAGCCTGGTCGGGCACAGCGGTTCCGGTATGGTCATCTCTCAGGTGGCAGAAGCGCGGCCAGATCTGGTCGAAAGTCTGGTATATGTCGCCGGGTTTATGCTGCCGAGCGGTATGACATTCCCAGCGCTTTGTGATGACGTTTATGGTGAGGGGGTTGGTGTTGGCGCCAGCCTGGAAGTTGAGTTTGATGAAGCCGGCGACTATGTCTGGCTAGAGACGAAAAATTTGCACTCGATATTCTTCAACTGTACCTCGACCTTGGTATCTGCGCCGCTTATCAAAAAACTGCAGGCACATCCTGTTTCCGGCTGGAATCTGGTCAACGATTTATCCGAGAGCCACTTTGGCGCGGTGCTCAGGCATTATATCTATCTCAATGCCGACAATAGTGTGCCTGCCTTGTTGCAGGACAGAATGCTGGCACTAACGCCCGGTGCCCGGGTTCACCAGATTGATACTGATCATGTCCCTCAGGTCAGCGCGCCTGACCAACTCTCCAGCGTCCTCATAGAAATATGCCAGGCAGTGTCGTTGTAATGCTACTGCGTGAAAAATTGCGGGAAAAAGCGACACACGTTCAAGGTGGCTTACCTGTGTGGGATACTCAAGCGATTCACGCAATGTGATCTCTGACTATTATCTAATCCCAGATAAATGTGCACCAGTTTGAGATGACTTTGAAATGCAGGGGAATGGCTGCGGTGCCCGGAATTCGAGGCATAATACTAGTTCTCCTTCACGGAGTTTTGTGACATCTTCAGTACCGTGCACGGGTAACCGTTAGTTTTACTGTTGAATCTGTCTACTATTTTAAAGCCCTCGCTTAGGTACAGATTTTTCGCTCTCAAATTACCGTCAAGGACAAAAACACTTGCAGGGGTTCCTATGTGATCCAGCGCTTGGCGCACCAGATAGCGGCCAATACCTCTACCGGTTTCAAGAGGGTCAACATAGAGCCACCCGATATCATCACCGTAGGTACAAACGAATCCGACGACTCGGGTCTCACTGCACGCTACTAATTTTTGGGATTCAAGAAATTGCTTGATATCGTTCACATCGTCAGCGAGCGGTATAAACGCTCTGGGATCACAAGAGCCCTCTAGTTCAATCGGACGTGCCAGATCATGGATCCGGCAGACTGTTTGCCAGTCCTCTTCCTCATATTCTCTTGTGAAGAATTTTGTGATGAATTCAGCCATTAAGTTTTCCGGTTCGCGAGCTCATGGTAACGCAGTCGAGATGGTGACACCCCCAATCGAACCCGTCCACTTCTATCCCAAAGCGATATGCCTAAGCCTGCAGGTTGCTGTGTCGTTCAGACTGACTTGCAAAACCCCCATGACTAAACGCATGATTGTGTCATTAAGGAGTTGGAAATGAGCATTTCAGTAATTGGCGCCGGTTTCGGACGCACCGGCACTTTGTCTTTAAAGTCTGCATTAGAAACCCTTGGATATAACAAATGCCATCATATGATCGAAGTTATTCACAAGCCGGGCGAAGCAGAAAAATGGCTACAGGCCATCGATGTAGAATCTGTAGATTGGGATGACTTACTGGAAGGGTATCAGGCGACAGTGGATTGGCCCGCGTGTCATTTCTATCAAGAACTGGCGGATTATTATCCGCGGGCAAAGGTATTGCTAAGCGTTAGAGACCCGCAGCAATGGTTTGAAAGTATGTCTGCTACAACACTGGGTGTTATACGAAAAAGAATGCAATCAAGCGATTCCCTTCAGCCCAAAAACCTGGGGACCGAACTCGTCGTCAATGCTGCCTTGGGCGGCGAGATGGATGATCCCGCACACGGCGTCCGAATGTTTAACCAACACACAAAAGAAGTGATCGACAGTATCGCCCCTGATCGGCTGCTGGTCTTTGATGTTCGTGAGGGATGGGAACCGCTCTGCCAATTTCTAGACAAGCCTGTACCGACTTCCGCTTTCCCTCGCGTTAACTCAAGAGATGAGTTCGAAGAGATTTTCTTTGGTCGTGGGCTGCAGCAAAACTAAATATTTTTTAAACACATTGATCAGTTGGTGAAATATGACAATAACCTCATTAAAAGACAAAACAGTCCTAGTTACCGGTGGTGCCAGAGGGATCGGCAAAGGCATTGCCCTTGCCTGCCTTGAAGAAGGCGCACGCGTTGTTATCACTAATCTGGATGTTGCGGTGGGTAAAGACACCGAAGCGGAACTCTCAAGCCTGGGCTCAATCAGGGCGCTACGCTGTGACGGAACCGATCGTGCGGCTGTCGCTGCGATGATGGATGATGTCTGGGACAAAGAAGGACCGATTGACGTTGTTTTCAGCAATGCGGGTCGTGGCGCGAGCGTCCACACACTCGAAGCCTCAATCGAAGAGGTGAACTCACTCTTTGCAACCAACTACGACTCTGCGATAAATCTAGCGCAAAGTTATGTGCCTAGGATGGTAGCCCTGGGTCGCCCCGGGCATATTATGTTTACGGGTTCTGAACACTGCGTGGGTCTGCCGGCGGGCAACGAAGCCCTGAATTTTGGTTTTTATGGCGCAACTAAACATGCGCTGCTTGCTCTGGCTGAATGGCTGAGAGCAGATACAAAAGGCACACCCGTTTCGGTTAGCTTGTTAATGCCAGGACCTGTGTTAACGGAGGGTTTAGCATCGACGTTCAAAATACTCGACGCGGATCCGGACAACGCACAGATACGCCAGCAGTTCAGCAAAGAAGTCGAAACTTTATTACGCGCGCGTATTATTTCAACACAGCAATGCGCCCAGATTGCTCTTAAGGGTTTGAAACTAGGATTGTTTTATATACCGACTCAGTCGTACATCAAGTCGGATGTCGATCGTCGCCATCAGGAATTAGAAAATTCTTTTGCGGCACTATCTGATTCGATGACCTAATCTTCTTTTATCGGCCAATGCCTGTGCAGGCTACGCCATCTACGCGGCCTATTTGGGATTGTAAGGTGCCTTTCATTTTATCGGGTGTCCCCACGGGGGTATTGTTGCCTTATCAGATGTCCCCCAGATGAGACGCCGGATAAGCACGGGTTAGTTCATGTTGACACCATTACTTTCCAAGAATACCCACGTTGGATACAAAACATGAAGACCATCGCTCTCCTGCTGACCACGCTCTTATTGGCCTCCTGCGCAAGTCAGCCCAATAATCCCGAAAACAGCGAACTTGCCCCTTGTCCCATCTTCCCTGGCTGCGCCGCCACCACGTGGACGCCCAGTGGACCTCAAGAGGATGCTTGGCAAGCCATCATTGACTACGCGAAGACCCATTCGAGCCTAACCATCGTCGCGCAAACCGACGACTATTTGCACGTCGAAGCCCGCACCCCAACGGTAGGTTTTGTCGACGACGTTCGGTTTCGTCACAAAAGTGATGGCACGATCGCTGCACGATCCTCATCTCGGCTGGGTATCTCTGATCTAGGCGCCAATAGGGCGCGGTTAGATCGAATCGTGAATTCAGTACCAGAGATCACTGCCACAGATTAGATGAACAGGGTAGGGGAACAGGGTAAAGGCGCCGAGCAGAATTCCAGATTTCTTCATTATGATATGCCTTTTACTCTGCCACCTAAATTTAAAAGACCATGTAACGGATTAATATGAATAGATTAGATTTACTTGTCACGCTCATCGGATGCGCGCTACTGTCTGCCTGTGCATCAGATAATGCACGGGATTTGAGCAGTCAAAAGAACGACATCATCATTTCTAACGTCACCCTAATCGATGCCAAACAAGGCGTGCTTGAAGAGATGACAGTGACGATCAGGGGCGACGAGATTGTCAGTGTCTCAACATCACGTGTGCCTGGTTCACGACCCACCTCAGGCGAAGTGATTGACGGGCGAGGCAAGTATCTTATTCCCGGCTTATGGGACATGCATGTCCACCTCACCTATGACGATCGATTTACCGAGTTGATGCCGCGGACGTTTCTAGCCTGGGGAATCACCAGCGTTCGTGACACCGGCGGCATGATGCAAGACATGATGCCCGTAGTTAAAAAAATGCGGGCGTTTGATGCAATATCACCCAGAGTCTACTTCAGCGGACCTTTACTCGATGGTCAGCATGTCGTCTATGATGGCAAATCGCGTCCCCTCATTGGCACTCAAAACTCGGACGTCGAACAGGCGCGAGAAAATGTTCGACGCTTGAAGATCGGCGGCGTTGATTTCATCAAAATCTATGAGTTGGTCAGTCCGAATGTTTTCGCTGCGCTTGTTGATGAGGCGGCAATACAGTCATTGCCCATAGCCTCTCATGTGCCCTTACATATGCTGGCATCAACCGTAGGCAACCAGGTTGGGACAATGGAGCATCTGCGCAACATCGAACTAGATTGCGCAGCTAACGCCGAAGCACTACTGGCCGCCAGACGCGTCAAATTGACTGGGGAAAACATTGAATCAGGACATGCGCTACGTTCCTCTATTCATAGCGCACAACGTCTTGATGCGATTGCCGCTCTGGATGAAGACCGCTGTGCCAGAGTACTCGCGAAACTGACAGAAACGATACAGGTCCCAACCCTTAGACTCAATGCTATGCCGCTCGCGCCACCGTACGAACAACGAGATTGGGATGATGCGATAGGCGCAATGCTTCCAGAAATACAACTGGAGTGGAACAAGCCCAACGAGTTCATTCCCGAGGATTATGAGCAGCGAGACTTAACCTTCTCTAGCTACTCACTGCAGATGGTCAAGCGCATGCTGGATGCGGGCGTGCCGGTCGGTGCCGGCACCGATACGCCTATTGCGCTGGCAATACCAGGTTACAGTCTGCATAGAGAGCTCGAAATGTTGGTCCGCGCGGGTATGACACCCCTGCAAGCATTGGAAGCTGCCACGATTCGGCCCACTGAATTTCTTCAAATAAAAGATCAATTGGGCACAATCGAAGTGGGCAAGCGCGCGGATCTGGTTTTGTTGTCAGCAAACCCCCTGGAGGATATACGTAATACTCGACGGATCGAATTGGTGATATCAAAGGGTAAAATAGTGCCGCGTTAAGACATTTCGTGAAACGAGAGTAACGAAACCAGATGGGTGGACGTAGTTTCACTTTAAAGTTTAGTTGCCTTAGTGCAAGCGCGCCAAGTGATGATTTACATGCAACTACCCTGACACTTTACTTTGACGCCTTTTTCCTGGCGACCTTGTTTTCGCACCACATTGTTTACAAAACTTGAGGGCTGTTAAAGCCAATCCTTTGGGGGTTTGCATGGCGACGACTGCGAGTTTTTTCTCGGCAACATTTTGAAAGCGAAGCCACATGAATGATATGTGGAAAGGGAGGTGTCGAAATGAGTTTTGAACCATCTGTTCCAAAATGCACTGCGGTCTACAAGGGTCCGATAACAGATACATCACGATGGGAAAATTTTGAACCGCGGCCTGATGATATCTTTATCTGCACTCCGCCGAAATGCGGTACCACTTGGACACAGGCCATTGTGGCAATGCTGGTATTTGGCACTCCCGATCATGGTGAGCAACCAGGTGTTATTTCGCCTTGGATTGATGCGGACTTTGCTCCGATCGAAGAGTACCTTGCGCAGATTCAGACAAAGAATCATCGACGCTTCATCAAGACATATACACCGTTGGACGCCATTCCATACTTCCCAGAATGCACTTACCTGGTGGTTTGCAGCGATCCACGTGACATGTTTTTTTCTCTCAAAAACCATCAAGACAATATGGCGGATGAAGATCTTGCCGCCAGCTTAATGGATCGGGGTGAAACAGAGGGTGAACTCTGGGTTAACGGTAGATTCAATGGGGAAAATTTTGACGTTCAGACACTTGAGTCACCGATACACTTTCTGGAAACCTACTGGGAATATCAAGATTTATCCAACATCCATCTCTTTCACTAGTTTGACATGAAGCAAGATCTAAGCGCATATATAGCGGGGCTTGCGAACATCATCGGTATCAAACTTGACGGGGCGCAGCTCGATGCTACGACGCAAGCCGCGACCTTTGAGAACATGCAGGCGAAGGGGGGGCAATTCGCGCCGGGTTCAGGAACAGGGATGTGGAAGAACGAGGCTGATTTTTTCGCTAACGGAAAAAACAGCCGGTGGAAGGGCGAACTCACACCGGCGGAACTGAAACTCTTTGATGAAAGAATCGCAACGTTACTGAGTGAAGATCAGCGAGCGTGGCTGCTGCGAAGCTAACAGGCAGCAAATCGCGAGTATCGAGTCGTGGTCGAAAATTGCCATGGTTCCCTACCAGAACGCCTCCGGCAGAAGTTGCACTGGCGTTTTGCTCAAGTAAATGCACTCGCGCACCTGCTAAGCGGCACGCACTCATAACCTTCTAAAATCGCTCCACCCGCTTCACTACCAAAAACACGGCCGGCAGTACTAACATGGTTAGCAAAAATGCCGTCACCATACCGCCCACCATGGGCGCCGCCATCCGGGTCATAACTTCTGCCCCCGTTCCTGTTGCGGTTAATAGCGGCAACAAACCCACAATCGTTGCGAGCACGGTCATCACCACCGGCCGAATCCGTTGTCCGGCACCGACTTTGATCGACTCGATGAGTTGCTCATCCGACAATGCCTCGTCGTTTCCGCCAACCGCATCCTGATACGCCTGATTTAAATAGAGCAGCAAAATTACGCCGATCTCAACTGCCACACCTGCAAGCGCGATAAAGCCGACGGCGACGGCAACGGACAAGTTGTATTCAAAAAGATATAAGAGCCAAAGGCCGCCTACGGCCGCAAGCGGTAATGTCATGAGGATGATCAAAACTTCTCGCAGCCGGCGGAAGCTGGCGTAAAGTAAAACACAAATGATCAGTAGCGTTAGTGGCGCTAGCAGCGAAAGACGCTCCTGGGAGCGGACCATATATTCATACTGCCCAGACCAGTTAAGGGAATAGCCCGCGGGCAACTCGACGCGGCTACTGACCACCTCTCGCGCTTCCTCCACGTAGCCGCCCACGTCCACATTTTCGATATCGACATAAGTCCAACCGGTAATCCGGGCGTTCTCGCTTTTGATTCCTGGCGGCCCGCTTTCAATCTTGATGGTGGCGAGCTCCCCAAGGGAAACTGTCTCGCCATCGTTTGTTACTACGGGCAATTGGGATAGAGACTCTACAGAATCTCTATAACGTTGCGGGTAACGAAGGTTTACGGGATAACGCTCCAGACCCTCGACGCTTTGCGTAATATTGACGCCGCCGACGGCGGAGGCAATCACAGATTGTACGTCAGCGATATTAAGGCCATAGCGCGCGGCTTTGAGGCGGTTAATATCTACCGTGATGTAGCGCCCGCCAGTGACCCGCTCGGAATAGACTGATGCAGTACCAGGTACATCTGGCAGCACGGTTTCCAGTTCTTTTCCAATGGCCTGAATCACATCCAGATCCGGGCCGGAGACTTTAACGCCCACCGGGGTTTTGATGCCGGTGGCAAGCATATCAATGCGGGTTTTGATCGGCATGACCCAGGCATTGGTTAGCCCTGGCAATTTAACCGATGCGTCTAGTTCACGGCGTAGCGATTCTGTTGTTACGCCTTCTCGCCATTGGTCTTTTGGCTTTAGCTGAATAAAAGTTTCTATCATGTTCAGCGGCGCTGGATCGGTAGCTGTTTCTGCACGGCCAACTTTGCCAAATACCGTTTCGACCTCCGGCACGGAAGCAATCAGCCGATTGGTTTGCTGCAGGATCTCGCGCGCCTCACCGATGGATAGACCGGGATAGGTCGTTGGCATATACATCAGATCGCCTTCATCCAGGTCCGGAATAAATTCTGACCCGAGTTGCGACAAAGGCCACATACCACCCACTGTGACTAGTAACGCCATCGCAATCACGGTCTTCGGCCACGCCAGTACCGCATTTAGCAATGGGCGATAAATCGCCATCATGATGCGGCTGATCGGGTTCGCTGCTTCTGGACGAATCCGGCCGCGAATCAAGTACCCCATCAATACCGGCACGAGGGTGACAGTTAAAATGGCGGCGGCGGCCATGGCATAAGATTTGGTATAGGCCAACGGCGCAAACATCCGACCTTCCTGTGCCTGTAAAGCAAACACCGGCATAAAACTCACCGTAATGATCAGCAAGCTGAAAAACAGCGCCGGCCCCACTTGCTGCGCCGCCTCGTTAACCAAACGCCAGCGGGTTTCGTCATCGACGGGTTGATTATGGGCGCCTCCGACGTCTGCCGAACTCGCCTCAAGGCGTTTGTGCAAGTTTTCAATCATGACGATAGCACCATCGACCATCGCACCGATCGCAATGGCAATACCGCCTAACGACATGATATTGGCGTTGATACCCTGAAGATTCATCATGACAATGGCTGACGCAACACCAATAGGCAGAAAAATCGCGATGACCAAAGACGACCGGAAATGCGCGAGGAACAGTAAGCAAATCAAACTGACCACTATGATTTCGTCGATGAGTTTGTCGATCAGGTTATCGATGGCGCGGGTGATCAAACGACTCCGGTCGTAGACCGGCACAATCTCGACGCCGTCGGGCAAACTGCTCCTTAAGCTTTCGAGCTTATCTTTTACAGCAGCAATCGTGGCTTGAGCATTCTCCCCATAGCGCATCACGACTATGCCGCCGACCGCCTCGCCTTCGCCATTTAGGTCAACTACGCCGCGACGCATTTGCGGCCCTAGACGAACATCAGCCACGTCGGCTACCAGCAATGGCACGCCTCTGTCACTTCTTAGACCCAACGGGATTTGCCGAATATCGTTAGCGTTTTGAATATAGCCTGTGGCCCGGATCATGTATTCCGCTTCTGCCATCTCGATCACAGAAGCACCAGTTTCCTGATTGCCGCGCTCAATTGCGCTCCGTATATGGGCTAGTGGTACGCCATAGGCGCGCAGCTTTACTGGGTCCACTTCCACTTGATACTGGCGCACCATACCGCCGGCGGTGGCGACTTCTGCCACACCGGATAGGGTTTGTAATTCGTACTTTAAAAACCAGTCCTGCAAGCTACGCAAATCCGCGATATCGTGCTGGCCGGTCTTGTCGATTAACGCATAGAGATATACCCAGCCAACGCCCGTGGCATCGGGTCCCAGTTGGGGGCGAGCATCTTCCGGCAGACTCGGCGCTACCTGACTCAAATATTCCAGCACGCGGCTTCGTGCCCAGTAAAGATCCGTATCGTCTTCAAAAATGACGTAGATGTAGGAGTCACCGAAAAAAGAAAATCCGCGCACGGTTTTGGCAGAAGGCACCGACATTAGTGCCGTCGTTAGCGGATAGGTCACTTGATCCTGCACCACCTGGGGTGCCTGGCCCGGATAGCTGGTTTTGACGATGACCTGCACATCGGATAGGTCCGGTATTGCATCCACCGCGGTACCGCGCACAACGGTGGCGGCGATGGCTATCCAGATCAGGGTTGCGAGCAGGACGAAGAACCGGTTCTCGACCGACCAGCTAATAACGCGCTTGATCACGACGATTCGCCTTGGATGGTCAGTCGCCGGACGATCTGCTCAACCACAAACCCGGTCGGGGCGCCTAAGCTTGCGCTGAATTGAATTTCGTAATCCTCTCCAACAATGACAGTGTTCAAGTCTATTGTCGGCCCTGCGTTCATTGGCATGGTCATGCTGGGCCTGTTCCATTCTGGAATAGCGGCATGGGTGAGGGTCAGTGTGCCTAACGCCGCGTTGATGCTTTTCACCTTCGCTTGCACCCAAATAAACTCGGTAGGTCGCACGGCAACGCTCCAGGAAGCGCCGTCAGGGGACATATCCTCGTTCAACCCTTGATCAACAGCATTATGCATGCCGTGGAAAATCGCATCGGGCATCAAGTCCATGCGTGCGAAGTCCGATGTCTTACTGGATTCGGAATCGATCAGAAACTGTGCCGACGTAACCACGCGGTCGCCGTCACGCAAGCCGTGTTTCACTTCTGCAAAGTCATCTCCTACTCGACCAATTTCAACCGCAACGGATTTAAAGCTGGTGCTATCCAGCGCGAGAACCACGCGATCTTGATCGCCCAACCGAATAAGTGCCTCGGTCGGTACTAACAGTACGGGTGCTTCCGCCAGCAGCTGTATCTCAGCTTCAGCAAACATATTGGGTTTTAGCCGTCCGTCCGCATTGGTTAATATAGAACGTATCTTCAGCGTTTGCGTTTTCGCATCCAGTATCGGATAAATAAAATCGACCTGTGTATCGATGGTGCTGCCGTCGACCATTCGAACGGCCACTGGGTTCCCGGGCTCGAGCCCCTGGACATTGCCCTCAAAAACTTCCGACACCAGCCAGACAGTGTCCAAACTCGACACGTTCATCACCGGCGTGCCGGGCGTCACAAAACTGCCCTCACGTTGGTTAATACTGGTGACAACACCGCTTCGCTTCGCAGAGAACAGCACGGTTTGTTCGACCCGGCCGGTTTTCTCTAATCGTTGCAAGAGAGCATCTGATACTCCAAGCGCCATCAGGCGTTTGCGAACCGAATCAATCAACAATGGATTTTTTGCCCTCATAGCCGTTAGAAATTCTTCTTGAGCCGTGACCAACATGGGCGAATAAATCTCGAAGAGAGGCTGACCCTTTACAATGTTTTGCGATGTGGTGTTTACGTGCAGCTTTTCGAGCCATCCTTCGATTCGCGGCGAGACTACGTGCATTTGGTCCTCGGCGATTTCGATACGCGCCAACGTAGATAACGTATTGCTGAGTTGGCCAGTCTTAACATCACCAAGCCGAACGCCCATATTATTTTGTACATGTGCCGCCACCTTAATCGCGCCGACACTCATATGGCTGTCACTGTTCTCGGCATAAACAGGTACTAAATCCATCCCCATCGGAGACCTGCCTGATTTATCTCTTCGATAATTTGAGTCCATGGGTGCCACCCAATAAAGTGGTTCATTTGATTCGGCATTACCCATCGATTCCATATCGTGATCAGAGGACCTTAATAAATTGGTAGCAACAACACCGATTCCAATGCCAATGCCAAGCATCAAAGCCAGAATGACGAAAGTGATTTTGGACTTCATGATGCTGCTCCTGTGGGCGTAACTTCTGCGCTAAGGTATTGGAGTTGGGCGACGGTTTTTTGTCGTTCGGTCTCAAGCCGCACCACTTCGATCCGCGCGTTGAGTTGCGCAATGCGTGCCCTCATCACCTCGGCAAAGTCTTCCTGATCTGAGGCATAAGCGACTAGTGCAGCATCAGCGAGATACGCCATTTGCGTGAGCAAAGACTCCCGGTACAAAGTAATTTGTTGCTCCAGTTGGTTCATGCGCTCGCGGGCATCACGCTGCATTGAGCGCAGCTTACGAATCGCTAACAGTCTCGCCGCCTCCTCTGCCGCGACCCGTTCCGCAGCAGCGGTGACCTGCTTGGCTTGGCGCTTTGCCGTAAAAAATGGTAGATCCATAGACACACCCACCGAAACAAAATCCGGTAAGTCGCGACCGTTTCGATCCTCGTCACGATGACCATAGCTGGTGTTAATGGTTATTCCGGGGCGCAAGGACTCTTGTGCTAACTGATAGCCGGTTCTTGCGATTTCTATTCTTTGATCGTGAATGCGCACTTCCGGGTGCATTACCACCGAACGCGCCGTCATGATTTCTGCCCTAGGTATTTCAAACCTGTGGACCGAACGCACCAGTGCTTCCGGTACCCACTGCGTGAGTTGTTCGAGTTGTCGCTGGCGCCGCTCTTTTAGTTGCAGCATTCGTTCATCGAGTCGGATAAGTTCTAATTCGGCTCGGATCAGATCTTGTTGATTGGTGCCTTTGCCTGCCGAGCGGTAACGGGATTGGATCACCGCTTCGAGCTGTTCAAATAGAACCCGGTCTTCGTCAATCATGCGGAGGGTTTCATCCGCAAGCGCGGCATCGGCCCAGAGCAATGTTACGTCGCGCCTTAGTCGCGCCACTCGCATGACCCGTTCGATGACACTGACATCCCCTATTTGATCCAATTGTTTACGCCGCAACTGCCGCGTATCTCCGCTCGGAAAGGTCTGACTGATGCCAATCATCACCTGAGTCATCGGTTCTTGGGAGAAGTCGAACGTATCGGCGGGGAAGTTCGCTAAGGATGCCGTTAAACGAGGATCTGGCAATTCGCCGCCGGCAATGGCTTCAGCTCTCGCGGCGCGCTCGTGCGCTTTGCTTTGTATCAGCCACTGATCATTTTTGATGGCAGCAGTAATTAGTACATCAAGATTCGATGCTGATGCGGGACCTGTAGCAACGACGAGCAGCACGACGGGCCATATTGTTCTTAAAAAATTTAATTTCCAGTATTCCACGGGAGAGCTCCTAAATAACAAAAGTCAGGCGCACCGAATTTCGGGCGCAGCTATCCTTTGAATCTAGGAGATGGGTGGATGCAGGATGCGTTCCGGGTGAAGCGAAACAAACAACATGGAAGGTGCAGAGATGAGTTCTGGGGCAGGCACAAGGACTAGTTCGACCGTGTCGGAAGTCAGGGCAACCGCCAGGGCAGCCGGGCACGCGCAGGCATCACAACAATCGCTTGCGTCTGCGGGTTGTGGGGCCATCTGGGTCATCTTGCTGTGACAGTCCGCTTCACTCATTGGCATAGCGGTAGCAACGGCGTTTATTGAGCCATGATCCGCACAGGAAAGCGCTAGGGTCACAGGGGCCTG
>JBLIIB010000074.1:0-14116 GCA_047634795.1 Candidatus Azotimanducaceae bacterium
TATCGACACCGATGACAAAGCACTACCCCGTGTAAATTGCGAAATCTGGAACGGCATGGTGTTTGTGAACCTGTCAGAGTCACCCGCGCCGCTCGCGCAATTTCTTGGCCCGGTTGCCGAACTGCTGGCGCCTTACCAATTCGATAAAATGACCGTCGTCGAAGATCAAACCTGCCTGCTCGACTGCAACTGGAAGGCGGTTGTCGATAACTTCAGTGAGCTTTATCACGTCGATTTTCTGCACCCGCAACACAAGCGAATGGTTGACTGTTGCAACGACACGGTTCGATTGTTTAAAAATGGTCACACGGGTGTTGAAGTACCCGGAGCAACGGTGAATCCACGCTTCCCCGTGCCTGAATTGCCAACCGACATTCAAACCTCCCAAATGCGATCCATCGGTCTTAATCCCAAAGATTTTGAAGGCCGGGTAATGGAAGTTCGTGAGGCGGTTCAACAACAAAAACGAGCCGTGGGCCCAGATCAAGGTATGGATTATTCGGGTTTAAGCGATGACCAACTATCCGATGTCTGGCAATACAACGTGTTCCCTAATTTGATGTTGTCTTTCACACCGGAACATTGCTGGATTCTGCGGCCTAGACCCCACCCAACAGATCCCTCAAAATGTGAGTTCGACAAGATCAGTCTGGTGAAATTTGCCGACCGTGAACTCGCAACAAGGGAAGACGCCGTCTTGTCTGCGGGCCGGCATTATCAAAACGCTTCTGCGTTTGTGCCAGAAGACCACCAACGTCCAACGCGAGACATCTTTAATTATGAGGAGGTTATCTCGGGTGAAAAAACCATGACTGACACGATCGATCAGGACGTCGAACTGCTTGGCGGCGTGCAGGCTGGGATGCAATCAGCTGGGTTTAGCAGTGTCTTTTTGAATGACGACGAGATGCGAGTGCAACATTTTCACAATGCAATGAACGCCAAAATTCCTATCTAGCGTCAACACGCGACTCTGCCTCCTGCCCTGATTCATGGTCAAATTTCTGCTCCTTACCTTCTGGTGAGGCATCGGCAGTTTCCACCATTAACTGCTGCGTATCCGGCATAAGCACCCGCGCTACCCACTGCGTATTGGCATGGGTTTCCGCGATAATTCGCACGGTCATGGTCAACGGCACCGCGAGCAACATGCCAACAGGGCCAAGTATCCACCCCCAGAAGATAAGCGAAACAAAAATCCATACAAACTTGAGGCCTAATTGTTGCCCCATAATTCTGGGTTCAAGGCCATTGCTCACCGCAATATTGATGACCCCGTAGCCAAGCAACACGATCAACGCGGTGGTTGCGCCATCAAACAAGAGCGACAAAATTACCGCGGGAATCGCTGCGAGCACTGAACCAATATTCGGCACAAAATTAAGCAGAAAAGCCAGAAACCCCCACAACCAGGGGTATTGAACATCCAGAAGGAGCAACCAGGCAGCAATCAGCAGTCCGGTTAACATGCTGGTGAACGTTTTAATCGCAAAGTAGTGCTGAACGGTTCGAATAATTTCGCCCGCAGTTGATTTGCTATCTTGAGAGAATCGCGGCACGTCAACCAGAATGAAAATGACGAGCAGCATGATCAAAAAGTAGCGCGACAAGATTCCACCTAGCGCGGCCAACACAACCTGCACATAACCGAGCGCAGCAGCGGGATCGACTATGGCACGCACGCTATCTACGTCATATCCAAAATCTGTCAGCCATTCAGAAGACTGGACCAACAAGAGATCAGCGCGCTCCTGATAGAGCGGCAACTCCTGCGTAAACTGAATATAGGAACCACTGATCACAAGCGGCACGACGGATGAAAGCCCGAGGAGCGCCAGCACCATAAGGAGTATCGCAAATCCGCGAGGCAAACCTTTGTTGATCATCCAGTACATGGGTTCCGTACAGACAATCGCAATAAACAGCGCAAGCAATCCAGGGACCAAAACACCCGCCGCCGCCTTCATCGCGCCCAGAATAATGGCGAGTGCAGCGATCATCAGCACGATACGTTGAGGTGTAGAGGTTTTTCCCACGATACGGCTTACCGTTTCAATTTAGAGTTAATAGCGATCATTATCGCAGGAAAACGGCCCGCATCAATAAATCACTGAAAAACGGTTCTAAGACCCCCCTACTGCATGACCCGACTAAGAAAAACATCGATGCTTGCACCTTCATCCAACAAGGCACAAACCGAACGAACAAACGGCGCATCAATAGACTTGTCCGCAAAGAGTTTATCGAACATTCGAGCCGCTCGGACGCCTTCACTCACCATCACCATTTCTGACTCAGCCTGCTCAAGGGTCTGGCCTTTACCCAGCCGTTCACCCATTGCACGATTCCTGCCATGGGGCGACGTTGCCGTGACAAAAAGGTCGCCGATACCCGCGGCTGACAGAGCAGTTTCTGGTGCTGCACCCAGCAGAGGTAAGACGGTTACGCCTTCGCGATACCCTGCCGTAAACACGGCGGCTTTCAGGTTATCGCCCCCTCGGCCATCTTGCTTAAGCCCGTCTACCACCCCACAAGCGAGCGCAATCACATTCTTGAACGCACCCCAGTACTCCGCACCCAGCGAATCTGTTGCTGCGGACAATTTCATAGTGCGTGTTGTCAGTGCGGCCGCGAGTGATTCCGCCATTGAAACATCTTCGCTGGTCACGAGCGCTGTCGTGTAAACACCGCGCGCAAGTTCCGGCGCAATAGTGGGGCCCATCATGACGCAAAGCGGACAATCGAGGCACGCCGCACTCAATTTTTCCGCGATGACCTCTGAAATCATTTCATCACCGGGCGCGAGCCCTTTGGCAAGATCCAACAGGATCTGACCACTCTTGAGGTGAGCCAGCACGTCGTCCACAACTTTAAGCACGACACCCGAAGGCAACGCCAGCACAACAATATCCGCACCATTCACCGTTTCACCGATATCCATCGATACTTTCAGACCTTCAAGAGAGACATCGTTCAGATACTTTTCGTTAATACCGCTGGCACGAATGCTGTCATAGACTTCCTGCTCAACCGTCCAGCCTCGAACATCCAGACCTTCACCCAGCCAGTTACAGGCGAGCGCTGTACCAAAATTACCGAGCCCCATTACTGCAATGCTTTTCATAGTGCGTCCTCCAGCCATGTGACCAGATCAGTGATCACTTCATCTTTGTTGGTTTCGTTGAACAATTCATGCCTGCCACCCTCATAGAAACGGGTGTTAAGTCGAGTGAGGCCATGTTCACGATAAGCCTCGAGCATTCGATCTATGTCAAGTCGCCCGCCGTGCACCGGATCTTCTTCACCTGAAAACACATAGACAGGCAGGTCGACCGGAATTTTTGAAATACACAGGGGATCCTGCGCTGAGCCCATCCCGACATACATATCAACCAGAGATCCTACGGACAGTACAAATCCACACTGCTCATCATCGGCATATTTGGCGACCTCTTCCGGGTCACGCGTCAACCATTCAGATCCAGTGGCATCAGGGCCATCAAACGGCTTATTGGAATTTCCAAACAAAGCACCCTGCATCACGCCGCTGACTTCATGGGCTTCATGTCGCCACCGTTCAAACTTCAGAATCAAACCGCCGATAAAACTGCCCTTCTTGAAACCGGGCGAGCCGCACAATGCCAATGCATCAATCGATTTGGCATATCGCGTAATGTATTGCTCCGACAGCATTGATCCCATGCTGTGCCCCATTAGACATAGCTTAGCCGAAGGATCACGCGCCCGGAGCAATTGAATCATTTCATACATATCGGCCAACGTTCGGTTCCAGCCATCCGGTCCCATATAGCCGAGCGATGCTTTACCCGTCTCGCCATGACCGCGATGATCATTGGCGTAGACCGCGTAACCCTGCTCATTGAGTTGTCTCGCCACCCGGTCATATCGACGGGCGTGTTCACCCATGCCATGAGCTATGTAGATAATCGCTTTAGGTTCGGTCTGAACAGGCCAGCCATAACAGGCGACCTTGTGACCGTCGCTAGCAGTGAAACTAAAATTTTCCATAGGTAAAAAAGCCGCATAAATACTGAAGTAAACGGCACTTGGCGCACCGCGGGACTTCTCGCATCTTGCGACAAACAGGCTGCAACTACAATTACCAAGCCGTGCCGCATAGGCTTTGAGAGAAAGCGCCTCTGCAAATACACTGAAGAGAATCAGCGGAAGAAAATGCACCGAAGAGAAAGCCGTGGAAAGAAGGTAATGTCAGTTCATCAAGGCTTGATCGAGTTTCCAGGCGCGTTGCCATGCAGGCCATGTTGAAAGCCTATTCCGATAACGTTTTCGTTCAGACTGTTCAGACTGTTCAAACGATAGAGGCATTAAGCGCCTTTCCAAGAGGGCGCCGCACGGTCCTGCGTCAATTCTGTCATGCCGTCACTCCCCCGGACATCAGATAGCCAAGGGCCCGCCGCTCGAATAGCGAGACCGAGTCGGTTCTGATAGTGTCAACGAGGACGTTCAATCAAACCGCAGCCCGCGCAATGAAGCCCAGCCAGACAGGCAAAGTGACCCATGTCGAATTTTTATAGCGCACGGAGTTTGCTTCGAGCCGCAACATTAACCACCCGTCTTGATGATTTCGGCGTTGATGATTTTTTTGAGCCATTGGATCTTCTCATTGAGGGTTATCGCAACACGGCGGATCTGAACGCCAAAGGTAGGATCGGATCATGGATCTATCTGCATCGCATGCTTTGCAACCGCTTACGATTGAACCACTACGAAACTCGGTTCGATCTTCATCAGGAAAAAGTTCGCGCGCCCGTTTTTATTCTGGGCTTACCCCGGACAGGCTCAACGCTACTCCATGAGCTTTTAGCATCGCACCCGGCGCTTCGTGCGCCCAAGTTTTGGGAAGCCACTTTTGTGCCCGGTCGATCCGGGTTTGATCGGATCAGGCAAAGTATCACCACCGCGCAAATTAAAGCCGTGGATTTTCTTTCGCCCAATTTTCGAAGTGTCCATGCACTCGGCACTCACCTTCCCCATGAGTGCATTACACTGCAGGCGTTATCACTGCGCAGCATGCAGTTTCATGTGGCGCATAACCTTCAGGCCTACAATGACTGGCTCAAAACCTGCGACTGGCAGCCTGCTTACGATTACCACCGGCTTTATCTGTCCTGGCTGCAACACGGCATCCAAAACACACGATGGGTCTTGAAGGCGCCGGGGCATCTCCTGTCGTTTCCCGCACTGCTCACAACGTATCCCGATGCCAAAATCATTCAGCTGCACAGGGACCCGGCCGAAGTTATTCCCTCAATGGCGAGTCTCTTTCAGGCGTTGCGGAATCCCTTTAGCCATCAGGTTGATCTAAAACAAATCGGACGGGACGTTAGTGCCCAGTGGGAGCAAGGCCTGAGAGACACGATGGCCTACAGAGATCAGCATCCAGAGATCAACGATGATGTCTTGGATGTGAACTACGCGGATCTTGTGAAGGCGCCAATTAAAACGGCGCACCAAATCCTGGACTTCATTGGCGAGCCGTTCGATGCACCCATCGAAGCCCGATTCCAGCAGCACCTCGATCACAATCCAAAGGGCAAGCACGGCAAGCACACGTATGAGCTAAGCCAGTTCGGTCTGGATCAAGACGCCCTAAGGGATCAGTTTGTCGATTACAATACTCGCCATGCGATGACCACCGAGCCAGGAGCACCTCGCGAGAATCACAGCCCGACAATTACCTCCCGATAGTCACAGTCCCATGACCTCCATCCGGCCAGCAACTAGCGGCTAACGTCCCGCGGGCGCGACCTCATTGATAAACGTATTCAGCGTATCGATCTTTTTCTGCTCCATGCCAGGACCCATAGTGAAGTCTGGCACGATGAGCTCATCAACGCCCGCATCCTTGTAACCAGCAATCGTGTCGCAAAGCTGCGACACATTACCCGCAATACGGGCCGGCGCGTCGGTCGACTCGTTCATCTTTTTCACCAACGATTCATCATCAGATAAGAACAAAAGCGCCACAGCGGAGCGCTGAATATCAGCTGGGTTTCTGCCTAGCTTGTCGCAATGTTCATCAAGCAATGCCATCTTCGCCTTAAGCGTATCGACCGTACCCCAAACATTCCATTCATCGGCATATTGCGCGGTAATGCGCAGGGTAACCTTCTCACCGCCGCCGCCAATCAATAATGGCAGTTTCGCCTGAACCGGTTTTGGCTCCAACGGCGCTTGGTTAAGCGTATAAAACTCACCTGAAAAACTAGCACTGCCGGTGTCAAACAATTGTTTGATCACCTGACAGGCTTCTTCCATTTTTCGGAGGCGTTCACCTATCGTGCCAAATTCAATCCCGTATTTATCATGCTCATTTTCCTGCCAGCCAGAACCCAGACCCAAGACAACCCGGCCACCGCTAATGTGATCAACCGTTGCCGCCATTTTTGCAAGCACCGCGGGATGACGATATGTATTGCCGGTGACCAACGTTCCCATTCTGATCCTGGGCACCGTAGCAGCCAGCGCACTAAGCGTTGTCCACGCTTCAGGCCAGGGCTGGTTGGTATCTTCACCATTGGGCATAAAGTGATCAGCCAACCAGAGCCCGTCCCAATTCGTTGATTCCACATGTTGCGAGAGTGACTGCATGATCTCGAACGATTGTGTTGGCATTGGCCAGAAACTAAATCTCATAATTGACTACCTTGTTTAAGAATTTGGTTGTGACGCGCGCAACCGCGCGCAGGATGATATCCACATTATGGTCATGTGTTCCCGGAACGTTTCGGAGGGAACGGTTTCGGCCAAAATATTTTTACTAGTCTTTTTTTGCACTAGCACCCTTTCAACAACACTCTCCCAACAGCTCATTTTTACCCATAAAAGCCGGGGAGCTACGCACCGTCGAAAAAGGCCTTAAACCCCGCAGGCTCATAAGGTCCTACGACAATCTGCTCAAGTACACCAACGCCTTCACGCTCTCCGTCGGTCGCTTTAACAATCTGCTGCGTGTGGATGTTTTCCGGGGCCAGATGATCAAGTTGCCTCGGATCGAATGACTCATGACCCACCGCAAGTTCACCTTTCCAGAGCCCCTGTTTCCACTCGGGATGTCCGTAACCCAGCCCTTTCATCATGAACTTTAATTGAGGCTCGAGCTTAATGGTTCTAACACCATCATCCAGGTTGATCAGATCAATTTCCGCGGCTTTGGCAAGACGCGTACCGGGATGATATTCAATTCTATGTCTGGCGGTGAGTTTGCGATCAACAAAATCAACCTCGTCATTGGGGATGTCGGCTTCACTCGCATAAAGCGGTGCTTCCAGGCCTTCACGAACCAGCGGCTCACCGCGCTGACCATCAAAGAATATGGCGTGCGAAATATGGTCTTCCCAGAAGAGCGGCGCCCAAACAAAACAGATGCCTTTAGGCGTGACGGGCGCACCACCGGCCTCAGGTTCACCCACTCCGCGAACACCCCAGCTACGATCTTTCGTGCCAAGGCAAACCTCACTCGATACCTGAATTTCACCGTCAGGATGACGAATCACACCTTCCCAACGACCAAACTGATCAAAACGTGTGGCATCCATGACTCGCCGGGACCCGGAAAACAACGTTTGGCGCGCCTCCTGAATAGGGCCAGTGCGAGCAGAAAATGTCAGGTCGCAGGCCAGCCCACTTTCATTATCATCCAGTATTAAACGGGTTCGTCGCAGGGGCTCAATCACTTCAAGACGAAACGGACCCACGTGCATGTCAGTTCGTTCTTGCGGGGCGCGCCTTGACCCATAAAAACAATGCTGCCGCTGATCTGGCTGCACCACACTGAACGCACAATCCATGACGCCACGATGAGGATAAACCGCGTGCCCGATGCCAAAGTAGTAACTGCCATCGGGCGAATACCCGTTAAACCAAGTGCGATCATAAACATTGCGGTCACTAGTGGCGGGATACGCAATCGGCTCGGGCGTCTGGTGAATCGGATAATCATCGAGTTTGTTTATCATATGAATTCCTTTTAAGACAAGGATCTGACAGAGCAACCCCTCGCCAGAACTTTTCGTTCGCCATAATCAACGACTGACACCATTGTGCCAGAGATAATGACAGAGAGAGATAGTCACAGAGTTAGCGCCAGCAATTGTGACATCAATTGAGCATCGATTCCCGGCAGGCTATTCAAGAGCAAGTATTCGGACCAGCGATTCAATCAGGATTTGCCGCAAGGAATGTGGAACAATGCCGATATGACACTTATTACCTGGTCCTGGATTTTTCTCGTCGGCTACATCGCCATGATGATTGGCATTGGCATTTACGCCCAAAGCAAGATCAAGCATGCTGACGATTTTGCTACTGCGCGCGGCGCCTATGGCCCGGTCTTTCTTGCGCTGGCATTCGCGGCATCAACCGCCAGCGGCGCCACATTCCTAGGCAGTTCAGCCCTCGGCTACGAATGGGGAATGGCGGCCCAGTGGAGTAACTTCCTGTATCCCGTGGGCGTCTATTTCGGCGTACTGATCTCCATGCGACTGATCGCCACCTCCGGCAATCGATTCGGCAACAGAACCATTCCGGAATACCTCGGTGATCGCTATCAGTCCGACGGGATTCGCGTGATCGTCTCTCTCATGTCACTCGTACTGTTTTTCTATCTTGCAGGGCAACTCGTCTCAGGCGTGGTGATGTTCCAACTGATGCTGGGTCTCGATTCCAACTGGGCCCTGATCATTACCACGATGGTCTTGTTGTTCTATGTGGTGCTAGGCGGCGCGCATGCCGACATTCTGACCGATGGCGTTCAGGGCGCCATGATGCTTGTGCTCGCGGTGGTGGTCATCGTCATGACTCTGTTTGGCTTTGGTATTGAGGGCGGCTTCGACGGCATGATGGCCAACCTTGAAGAACAAGACACGAATCTAGTTGCCCCCATCAACCCCAGCACACCGCTCTATCATTCATGGTGGTCCATTTTTGTGATTGCCTTTGCCCACATGCCGCTAGGCTTGCTACCGCATCTGGGTAACAAACTCTGGGCACTCAAAGGTGACGGCGACCGCATGCAGTTTGTGAAACTCGCGGCCGTTTTTGGTGTGACCTTAGGTATGCTCGGATTAGGCGGCTTACTGGCTCGCGCACACTTTGGCGAAGCACTGTATTTGGATGGCGCAAATCCGAATCAAGCATTGCCCATACTCTTTATCGAACTCTTTCCGACCTGGTTGGCCGCGCTCATTGGCGTGGGTGTACTGTCGGCGGTCATGAGTACTGCCGATGGCCTGGTCGTTTCTTCATCGCAAATTGTC
Organism: Candidatus Azotimanducaceae bacterium; assembly: GCA_047634795.1. GTDB lineage: Bacteria > Pseudomonadota > Gammaproteobacteria > Pseudomonadales > Azotimanducaceae > UBA9659. The sequence continues at coordinate 9,300 of JBLIIB010000074.1, forward strand.
GCTAACGACATTTATCGGCGCACAATTGTGCCCATCACAAAACCTGACCTGACGGACGAGGCGCTGGATCGCCGCGTACTAAACATCTCCCGCGTCTCGACCGTGTTGATCCTTTTTCTTTGCATGCTCATGGCTTGGTCACTCCAAGACACCAACGTCGCGTTAATCGTCTGGATTGGCATCGGCGGCATGATGGCTGCATTTGCGGGCCCACTCGTGGTGGGTGCACTTTGGCGAGGGGTTACTAAGGCGGGCGCATATACCGGACTACTGACGGGATTTTTTACGTTCATCACTTTGCATGCGCAAATGCTCAATCCTGAATGGCTCACCGCAGGCTCAACCGGACATGCTGCGCTGACCTGGTTATACCTTGAGGGCCCAAACCCCTATTCCTGCGCGGTGCTGGGCGAAATCGTTTCCATCGCATCCGTGTACATCGTGTCAAAACTGACGCAGCCGCTACCGCAATCCCACCTTGATGGCATGTTCGGTGTAAAGGTCGAGAAGAGCTGAGAAAGTCGTCGGCGTTTAATTTTGTAACACAAACTTAAACGCCGACTCGCAAGTTCAGTCGTTAAAACTCAAGCCCTTTCGCCCGAAGCATTTCGAGTACCGGCTCCAGGTGATCGCCATATTTCTTCCAACGGTCGATAGCTGAATCGTAGAGAGGTTCCCTGACCTGCATGGAACTTGCGGTGGAAACCGCCGACTTGCTCTTGTAAAACTCAAGGCAGGCAGGTTCAAACTCAATGCCAACGTATTCACAGAGTGACCGCACCACTGATTCCGGATCATCGACCAGCGCTTCGTATTCAACCTCATAAAAGCGGTCACCAAAGATGTTGCGCCAGTGCGCCATAAGCTCATCAAACAGCGCGTAGTATTCGGCGGTATGCACTAAATCATAGTGATAATTGTAATAAGAAAAATTGAGCGAAAATAGTTGCCGGTAATTAGAGAGGCAGGTGTCGACGGGATGTCGGCGAACACAGACAACCCTTGCTGCTGGCAACGCATGAAGAATGTAGCCGACATAGAAAAAGTTAAGCGGCATTTTGTCCAACGAGAAGTCAGTGAGATCAAGCCGCTGCCCCACGTTGTACAAGTAACGACGGCCCACTTCTTTAAGATCGCTCGACTCACTAGCCTTAACCAGCGCCTCATCCAACAGCACGCCGGATGATGTGCCCACGACGTTTTTAAGCGCCCGCGCCATCTCCTGAATTTCGCCCATTGAGGTGACGCGGGAGTGACTGCTCAGTATCCGATCAATGAGTGTCGTGCCGCTGCGAGGCATGCCCAACACAAAAATATTGTGGTCGCCGGACGTTCCGGAAGACGAGTTATCCTTGGGAAATCGCTGCTTCATCGCCTTAAAAATTTTTCGATCCACAGAGATGTCGTAGTTAATCGCACGTTTTATTGCCTGCTTACCGGATTGCAGATGCGTAAAGGCTGCATCAAAATCGCCCGCCTTTTCGAACTCGCGGGCGATGGCATGTCCCAGATACAATGTGTTTTCCGGTGACTGCGAACCTTGCTCGCTCCACAACTGTGTCAGTACATCAAGGCGTTGCGGGTCAGACTGATTCTTTTCGAGTTCAGATAGCGCCCAGTAGGCGCGATAAAAATCCGGCTTTGCTTTGATCGCCAGTTGATAGTGATGGAGCGCCGCATCTGCGTCGCCTAGAAACTGCTCGACGGACGCGAGGTTAAATTGGAACTGCGCATTATTGGGCGCCACCGCAACACTTTGCCGCAGCACGTCGCGCGCCTCGGCATGCATGTCGAATCGACTAAAGACTACGCCAAGGGTGTCCAGCACCAACGGGGCCTTGGGGTTCAGCGCAAGCGCCTGCCGAGCGGCCCCGAGTGAAGATTCCATTTGGCCTGCCATGGCGTGCACGCGGGATTTCTGCGCGAGATACTCAGTGTTATCTGGCGAGAGCCGCACGGCCTGGGTCACTAGATCAATGGCGATTTTCATGCGCTTTCTTTCTGTTGCGGTCACAGACAACAAAAACCAGCCGTCCGCATAGGCCTGATCTAGCTCAAGCATTTGCTTCGCTAGCACTTCGAGCTCGGCCCAGGCCTGCCGGTTTAGCGCCGCTGATGCTTTTTTAGAAAGAGATTTGAGATCTTCAAACATACATCACCATAGCAAACACAATATTCGAAGGGTGGTGTTCAAGTCGAGTTTATAAGAGCGAGGAGGAATAGCAGATATCCGCGGCGTTACACCACCGAGGATATCATCAAGGTTAGAACGAGTACGAAACTCGAACACCCGTGTTACGCGGCGCACCAACAAACTGGCCGTAGCTTCGAAGCGTAAAGCCCGCGATATCGTTGCCAGGACCTGCACTTTCACTCTGAAGCAGCCGTCGAGACGATCTTGTTCCAGTAATATAGAACTCATTCGTCAAGTTATCGATATAGGCCTGAACCATCCAGGCATCCTTGGAAAAAGTTGCTGAGATATGGTGTACGTCATAGCTTGGGATTTCTTCACCGCCGCGATCACCCTGCAGGCCAGTATCGGGATCAATCAATGGATCTCGGTCACCGCCAGGGATGTTGTAAACGTCGCCGGTATATATCACACCGTAATTGATCGCGAGCTCAATATCTTGGAACACTGTGGTTCGATAAGTCACGTTTACCGTACCCTGATGCTCAGCTGAACCCGGCAGTCGAGTGCCATCCAGCGCATCGAACGGGCCAACCAGACCAGGGGCATCAGCCGTTAACTCAGCCTTGTTGTAGGCATAAGTCGCGGACGCTTCCCAATTGTTGTTGATCAACCATCGACCCTGGAATTCGATCCCGGAAGTTTCCGCTTCACTACCGTTACCCGTAATCGGCAGGCTGCCGTTCACAGTCGTTGTAGAGACCTGAAGATCCTGCCAGTCAATATAGTACAAAGCGACATTCGCAGAAATTGTGCGATCCATCAGGTAGCCTTTATAGCCGACTTCATAGTTTTCAATTTCGTCTGGGCTAATCAGTACTTCGTCAGCGGTTGCGCAAAGCTGCTGCTGATCGCTGGAGATCTGCTCCGGCGTACATTCAGGTACTGCGTTCACACCGCCGTTTCGGTAACCTTCCGAATAAGTGAAGTAGAGCATTGTATCGTCGTTCATATCCCACGAGGCATTTAGCTTTAACAGATCGCCGTCATCTTTGGCGTCGTTGATGCCCAGACGAATGTCGATTTCGTCTGGCGGCGCACCACCGAAAATAGTATTACCCAAAGGCGTGCCAAAACCGGCGCTGTTGTCGACTTCAAACTCGTAGTCACGATAACCCAACGTGAAGCTGAGTGCGTCTGTCGCCTGGTAAGTCAATTCACCGTAGAACGCGGTTTCTTTTTCGTTTTCATCGTTCAATTGAACGTATTCCAACGAATCCGGTCGGAGCCCACCAGTCGCGCCAAGATTGTCGGCCGCAAACTGGTCAAAACCCGGTACAAATTCCTTACTCACGGCAGAAAGCTCCGATTCATTTTCGAAGTAGCCAACCACCCATGAAAAAGGACCCCCGTGCTGAGATGTCAGACGAAGTTCAATGGTTTCGGTTTCTTCATCTACAGTGTCGCGAGTGAACGCTGAGAAAGAAGGAAACGCCTCGTAGCCATATTCGAAATCCAACAGCAGGTCGGTTTGGTCACGCTGACCCGTTTCTTCGTATTCGGTCTCACCGTATGCGAAGGTAGCCTCAACAAAGCCAAGGTCCCAAGACACATCAAGACTGATCAATTCGTTAGAGATCTCGATTGGCTCTTCATAACGCAGACCAGACTGGTAACGCCCTGTTCCAAAAGACAACCGGTGATTAATCTGTCGACCTTCCGCTTTTGTTTCCTGATTGTAGTACCAGAGGTTGACGTCGACGTTTTCTGTCGCAAGCCATCTAAGGTTCAATCGGTATGATGTGGTGTCTTCTCCATTTGCGTCCTCAACCTGTCGCAGGTTTGCGGCTACATCGGCTGGGTTAGAAAAGTCTGGCTCCGGGTTAGATACGCCTGATTCGCGAACCACAAAGTCGTAATCGATAAAACCTGGATCGTCACGCTTATCGATATTGGCACGGAGCGCCAACGTGTCTTCTATCAGCGGTATGTTGACAGTCAAACCATACTCAAAGCCAAGATCGTCCGATTCATCGTTGGAGCTGATGTCACCTCTGACATCGATCGAGAACTCGCTCGCATCCGCTTCATTAGGAATATATCGGATGGCTCCACCCATCGTACCCTGGCCGTAAAGTGTGCCCTGCGGCCCAATCAGAACCTCAACTCGCTGCATGTCAACGGGCATGATATCGACCTGCAATGGAATTTCACCCAGGTAGGTCGCAACCGTATCACTGACAAATCCAGGCCCTAAGCCTGTCGTATTTAGACCACGAACAAGAATATCCGGCACTTCGTCACGCGGACCACGGTCAACAACCGTCAGGCCAGGAACGTAGCGCGAAATATCTGAAATATTGCGGAGTCTCAGGTCTTGAATCTGATCACTGCTGACCGCCGTAATGTTGATCGGCACGTCCTGAACGCTTTGTGAGCGTCGAGCAGCGGTAACAACTACTTCTTCAATCACGGCTTTTTCTGCTGCAAACGAGACTGTAGGAACCGCCGCGGCAACAGGAATAGAAGCAAGTGTGATAGCGCGCGCGAGCTTCGGACGATGAGCTAGATGATTCATGAGGTCTCTCCGACCGTTTAAAAAATTTATGTTGCACTGAACGCCAGTCGGTCAATGTAGCTCTAATAGCTGCGGGAAAAAAGGCGTTTTGGTCCAGCCCGACCT
>JBLIIB010000075.1:0-14085 GCA_047634795.1 Candidatus Azotimanducaceae bacterium
CACCCTCATGGTGGAATTGAAGCTCTCAATCTCTGTGTGACCGCTATCGATGAACAGTTCAAATACTTCAATGAAGTTAGCGCCTGAAAGCGCTTTGTCGATGGCGATAACCCTGAGTGCAATTCTCTCTATTCTCGCGACATCAATGGCCCCAGTGACGAGTTCTGCGAAAGTTGCCAGCCCCTCCTGAGCGGCAGTCGTTCTTGGCGCGCCAAGAGAAAATGCTGTCAATAGTGGTTGTTTTCTCCCGTTCAAAGCCGTGAGGCTGTGAACGAACGCTTCGTGCTGCAGTAGTTGTTCGACGTCGTTTTTTGAAAAAAGAGTTTCCCCGCGCAGTCGTATTCGTGTGGCGCCAGCGGCAGCTTTTGAAGCGAGATGGGGGTCTATGGTTACTGCGATTGGATCATCGGTGATGACGCATGCTAATGCGTTGCTGCATATCTGATGCGACGCTTTCAGCCGACAGAATGAAGATTGATTCATCTGCCTGTTCCACCACATAGGCTTTGCTGACCTCCACAAAATATTTGGCGGCATCCAGATTGGTCTGTTTACTGCCAGGAATCAGATTGCCCGGTTGACCATAAGTTTCAATGGATAATTCGCCAGCCCGGGGATTGCCCGCATGCATCATCAATTTGGCAATGGCGCTGTACGATAACGCCGTGTCTGAAAGATAGTTCGCAAGTGGCATCTCCAACTCGCTTGCGTTTTTTGCTATGCACTCAAGTCTCTCAATTTTCTCGCTAAGATCAACGGCCTTATAGCTCACCTCGGGCAGCGCAACATGGCCTCGCCGCCAGTTACTCAGAAACTGATGCTGTATCCCTGTTGGCCAACTCAAGTGCTCGAGGATGTGTATTCCTTTTGCAGTGCTCACAAGTTCGTCATTTAGGCTCGCAATATGCCTTTCAACGTCTTTGTGTTCCCGATGCTTAATGTCTAATTCCTCCATGCTTATCTGTCGCGATCATAACCTGATAATTTTTAACCGATCCTCGCTTAAAAGGTCAGCGCCAATATCGCATTCGCCGGTGTATGGATAAGCGAGGGAATTGATTAGAGCGGAATACGAAGGGATAAAAAAGCCAGATGGAATCGCTCTCAAAAGAAGTTAAAGGTAAAGGTGGGATCGCGAAGATGTTCGGTAAAACCAATGGGGCTGTATCCGGCGTAATTGCCAAGATCCGTTCGCCTGAGAAAAATTCCAACAGTAACCTAAGCCAAAACCAGGGTCATGTGCCATAGTATTCTTTTCGTATGTGGCCCGATTTCAGGCTTTAAAAGTCACTGATGTATTGGGCTTGGTTGGGTCCGACACCTATAATATTCTAACGATGATGACCTACCCTGGGGCTTGCCTGAAAACGTCGTCGAGAGCTGCATTGTGATCTGTTGATAAAAGTATCGACAACATTTCGTAACCAAGATTCAGTGATGACGGAGACAAGTTGTGGCCCGAGTATTAATCGTAGGTAGAAGAAGCGCCTGTTATCGTGCGGCGCTGCGATTGGGCCATACGGTTTTTCTCTGGTCTAGCCAGTCGCTCCATGACAGTCGTAAGGAACGTCTGGCTGGTTGGGTCGAACACGACTTTGAGCGATGCGACAATGGCGTTCCAGATACGGTCATAGAAGCTGCGAGTGCTTTCTCACCGGAATTTGTCATACCCGCGACGGAATCCAGTGTGATGCTGGCGGCAATGCTCAGGGAAATTCTTGGTTTAGAAGGAACACCGGTCAGCTTAGCGGACCGTGCGCACAATAAATTTTCCATGAAGTCGCAAGCCGTTCTTCACAGCATACCCGTAACGCCTTTTCACTACGTCACAAGTTCGGACTCAGCAGAGACTTTGATCGAAAAACTGGGCCTGCCTCTGGTGATCAAGCCCGTTGACGAGTCGGGCGCCACCGACGTTCGAGTGGCGCGGGAGAAAGAGGAGGTCGAGCGATTCTTAGCTCCCGGTCTTTTAGCAGAGGCTCATCGTCGAGGGGGCCGAGGTTAGCGTAGAAACATTTATTGCGGGAGGTGTTCCCATATTTCACAATATCACAGACTACCTGCACGGGTGGCAAAAATCGGCAGTCCCCGCGAGCTTGCCCGCCCATATGAAAGAGGAAATTCTCGGCATCAACGACAAGGTTATTGATGCCTTTAAAATCGAAAGTGGTTTGACGCACGCCGAATTTTACTTGACGGCTAACGGGCCTGTGTTTGGTGAGATCGCCGTGCGTCCACCGGGCGGTTATTACATGGAACTGATTGAGCGATCCTATGGTTTTGACCCCTGGGAGGCTTACGTCGCCATTGAGTGTGGTTCTACAAACCTCGATTTACCTGCCGCCGCGAATTTATTTACCGCGGTTTACATGATTCACCCGGGCGAGGGCAGAGTTACGTCAATAGGTGGAATAGAAGAGGTGCTCAGTCTCACGGGCGTGTTTGAATTCAAGCTTGACCTGTCCGTTGGCGAAGATGTACCCGATCACGTCAACACTAGTAACGAAGTGGGTCACGTATTGGTTGAAGCGGCGACGCAGCCAGAACTGCTGGAAAAGATCAACCATATCGAATCACACTTAACTGAAGTGCAGGAGTCCTGCTGATAAACAACCTGCTCTGCGGGCAGACTTGTAGGGTTAGGGAACCTCTGATTAGTGCCTATTTTCGCGATTACAGCGTTCGGGCCGCAGCAAAACGTGTGCGCCCCGATGGAACGTCGTAGGGCTTGTCTTGGGTTGGGCGTCCCACACAAATATCCTTCTAATCAGAGCATTACGGGAGAAACTAGCCCCCAAAACGATGATCGTAATCTTTCATTCCGGCAGAGAGCAGTTGACCGGCGCGCGCTTTACCAAAAGGATCGCCGATTTCGTCGTGTTTCGAGATCGACCCCTGCGTCAAGAAATGACAGAGTCTGTCTAATACATACACCGGTAGTTCTGATATGTCGCGCATGCCGCCATAAACCGCGTCCCGGTGAAGCACGGTAATCAGTTTGTCGTCGACAAACGATTCGTCTTTTACCAGAATGCACCCAATGACATGCAAGTCTGCGAGGACACTCGCGACTAGCAAAGGACGCTCACTCAACACAAAAACGTCAAGTGTAGCCTGGTTACCTCTTAGCTGTGAATTCAACGGTGCGAAATTTTTGCCGCAGAGAATCCGAGGTATAAAACCGCAGACCTCAGGGCTAAGCGCTGAAGTTTCTAGAGGATGATCAACTTTAAGTAAGCCTGTAGCGGCATCGACTTTGTATTTAATCGGGGATTGGGGTGTATTTTCTATATACACGCGCAGTTCACCGGCTCCCTCGCTCGGGTCAACCTCGTTTCATGGGTGGGACTGATGGAGTGATGTAAGTTCTAGGGGCGCGGTCGGATCTAGTTTCATAAAACCCTCTCCACGGTGGCAAAGAACAGTGATGCTACCACGGTGCTAGAACCGGCAGTCAGGTTATATAGACGCTGTAAACTCATCTCCTCGTCTCATGGAATCAATCCACTGTTTTGCGGTGATGACACGGTAGGTGGGTGTCTTGCCGCCAAGCGAAATCTATTCTTGGTGCCAAACGATGTGCCGCGCGTCGTTAAAATTGCCAGACAAAAGTTCAGCGCCGTAAAATCGAATCAACGTCTCACTCTCGGAAAGACCTGCGGCTAATATCCGAACCAGCCAGTCCGGTTTTGGATGGTCCATGTTTGCTGCGCCGCTATCACTTTGCGCGGTCACCGTTATTTGGGGGCTCGCAGCGTCCGCCGTGCCATACCGATTCGAAAACGCCTTTTGAAGGAGGATAACGACATCAAAGACGCCTCGCTGGTGAGCAATCTCTGCGATATCGCTCCGGGGCTCTTGTTTCTTCAGATCATCAATCAAATTTTGTCTCACTCCCGGACGCATCGATTCTTTGAAAATCGCTTCCAGAACCAGTTCGCCGCCTTTTTGGTTACCTAGGTCTTGCAACATCATGATGGCCATATCTAAAAGATCATCGTCAGCCAATTCACTCACATTGTTCATATCAGACAATTCAAGAAAGATACGCAGAGTCTGAGGTCTCCAGCTATCAGGTCATGCATGAATCTCCGAGACGGAGTCGATGATTACGGAGTAAGTTTCAGGTACGACGTGGTCCAGTAATGGAGAACGTCCGGGACATTACTACAGACTGTATTACAAGCACGAGTGATAGATCAACAATGAAATAACTCAGTAGGTTTGTTGCCAAATAGGCCCGAATAGGGAATCAATCATCGGTTATTTGATTCAACGGAACCGACGGTCGCATGCTGATAATACAGGCAGGGTCGATGTTGTAGGCCAGTTTCTCGATAGCCATAGGGGCTTCAAGTTGTTGATGCTGACAGCCGTCAACGATTAGGTCTATCGGTGTCCAGAAGTTACTAAATATAAAAATGCTCACGTCACCCGGATTTATCTGAACGAAAAGTTTCGAGGAACGTCGCGTAGGAGGCTTTACGACGCCAATGTCGTGTGCTGTGACGCAGTGAAAATTCTACGATAAATTGACTTGAAAAATAGCGCTCCATCGGCTCTTTTGCGCCAGTGAATATACCGTTCACACGACTAGGCTAATTAATATCAGAGACACGCTTTTGCTCTGGCGCCACAGCACGCTTGCTCGCAAATTTCATGAACTTTGCGCTATCGGCAATCTGTAGCGATACTTGCACTTTAACTTTGGGTAAGGGGTATCAATGTCGGGTCGATTATATAAAAAAATAGCCGTTATCACCGGTGGCGCTTCAGGTCTTGGGCGCGGAATCGCGCAACGGTACATTGAAGAAGGCGCAACAGTGGTCATCACGGACATCAGTGATCAGGGCGAAGCAGTTGCGGCGGAATTGGGCGCGGAATTTGTTGGTCAGGATGTCTCCTCGGAGGAAGGCTGGGAGGCGCTGATGGCAACCGTCGGTGATCGGTTTGGTGGGCTTGATGTGCTGGTGAATAACGCCGGCATATTTTCGAGTAACCCGGTGGATGAGACGCCGCTTGAGGAATGGCAAAAGGTGATGGCGGTCAACCTGACCGGTGTGTTCCTCGGCTGTAAGCACGGGGTGCGCCAGATGAAAAAAAATACCAGTTCCCCGATGGGATCTATCATAAACCTTTCATCGGTGGTGGGCCTGCGGGGTCAACTGGGGGGAGCATCCTACAGCGCAAGCAAAGGTGGTGTTCGACTGCTGACGAAGACCGTTGCGCTTGAAAATGCGCGGCTTGGTATCCGATGTAACTCGATCCATCCCGGTATCATCGATACGCCAATACTGGACCCGGTTTTTGGCTCATCTGAAGACCCTGCAACGCTGCGCAGCCAGATTGAACAAGGGCTCCCGATTGGCTATATGGGAGATCCTGCTCGGGACATTGGAGGTATCGCAGTTTATCTTGCGTCAGATGAGAGTGTTTATATTACTGGGGCTGAAATGGTGGTCGACGGTGGCATGACGATTGGCCTACCTTAACGTCATCGCGAGGACGGTGAGCAAGGTTTCTCTCGAATAAATGCCACGCTTATTTTGACTGGCGGCTCTGCTCTATTGGTTCTGTTCCATTGGTTTAGTTTCTTTGATTAAGTGGGGTGGCATTTTTTGCGCCCGCTTGTGACAACTCGCGGATGATGTTTTCGGCTCGGCTATCATCGTGCTTGTGACGGTGCCTTCGTATTAGTTTGGTTTAATCGAAATGGGCAACCAATTGATAAAATGATAGCGACCAGTTCCGGGGATAACGTCATTGTTGGCGTCAATCAGCCTGCTTCGTTGATTAAAACAGCGGTTGATGACGCTGTCTTAATAGCCAGTCCGTGTGATTAACCTTTCTTGGTGAGAAGCCATTTTTATTGGATTAACTGGTTTGCTCCGATTCAAGGGGCAGCGGTTAGAGCCTGCCAAAATGAATCAAAACCGTAGCTGACCACTGCGCGGGAACTGTTGATGGTCAGAGTTCGTCAGAACTTAAACGCGGTATCAAGGATGAGTCGTCGGTAGGCTTCTTCGGTCCCCTTATCAATGTTTCGCTCGGTGTCGAAATAGGTAACGCCAATTTTCCATTGCTTGTTGATCGCCCAGTCGCCCTTGACGATGTGTCCTCGGGAATCGGTACCGCCACCGGCAAAGTCTGAATCTGTGAGCAGCCCGAAAACGGCGTCAGCCTCGAGGTTCTGGTAGGTGTAACTGATTTCCCAGGTTCTGGGATTCCTGGCCTCGCCGTATTTCAAGCCTGCCGCCCAGGCAGTGTCCAGATTGTCTACGTCCATGTTCCGCACATAGTCAGCAAACAGTATCAACGGTCTTTCACCCAGTTTAGTGGCCCACTGCGCGAACAGTTCGAGTTCCTCGTAATCATTGTTGTAGGTGCAACCTTGGAGGTCTGTGGCATTGGTGCAGGAGGATGAATTGCCGAAAAATTCGTCTGGGTCCCCGAAGAACACCTCGCGGTTTGCAGTACCCATTTCAAAGTAGCTGGCGCCAACTAATAGATGACCGGTATTGATAGGTCTATTAATACCGGTCTGGACACCATAGGAGATGCTGGAGTTGTTCTTGCTGGAATCGCTCTCGAGAAAATTGAATCCTGTGTTCAGGAAAAAATCTCCGCGCGAATAGATGAAGGCCAGACCTTCCGGGCGAAGATCTCCGTCCCACACCAGACCATTTCCACCAGGTCGTCTCCAGACATTTTTCATTTTTCCGCCAATGACCGTAAAGCCTGGCTTTGCATTCCATTTAAAATACGCCAGGTCCAGTCCCAGGTCCTTAGTGGAGTCTCCGGCTCCCAATGTCTGGTTGGTTGATACTGGGTCGTCACCGCCGGAGGCAACACCGATGCCAATCTCGAGATTGTCGGCAGGGTGGGCAGTTAGCGCGAATCTTGCTCTGAGCCGACTGCGTTCTCTTGAATCAAGGACTTCTGAATGGATATTTTCGTACCGGTGACGGAAATCACCTTTCAAACTAATTGAATCGGTCCACTCGTTGGTGCGGGCTATCGGAGTTGATGGCACCTCTTGCGCCTTCGCCTCCGTTGCCGCTCTGGCATTAGTAGCTTGTGCAGATTCTTGCAATTTCTTGTTCTCAGCTTCGAGCAACTCAACCCGATGAATCAGGTTCATCAGTTCGTTTTTTAGAAGGTTCAGCTCATCGTTCGAAACGGCCGCCGTGGCCGGTAGATAAAAGGCCAGGAGAAAGGGCAATAAATAAAGTCGGTTCATTTTGGGCATCTCATTTCTGGCCGCGAATTGTCATTACCTAGTCCAGGTAAAAAACAACGATTCCTTACCGCATCTTAATAAATCGTCTTTATTAAGATGTGGTGAAGAATGATTGAGCGGAATTAATGGGGCAATAATCTAGCGAGGTTCGAGTATTTCACTGGTTCGCACGGCATAGGTTCCTGAATTTCTCCTAATAATATTACTATTTTTTGTAGTATGCCTCATTAGAGTGCGTGTTTGGGTGTCCAAGAGCATTAACCGTCTTTTGCGAACTTAAATTAGTCTTTAACAAACCTTAATAATCTTCGCATGTAATGCCCCGTCAAATATCAGGGCGATCAAACATTTCAGTTTGAGGAGAAGACCAGATGCGAAAATTAATAATGTTACTGGCATGTGCCACCCTCGTGGCCTGCGGCGGCGAGCAAGAACACGCCGGTACCGGTGAAAAACAGCTGGCCGGCAAGGTCCGCCTGGACGGTTCCAGCACTGTGTTTCCAATATCAGAGGCCGTTGCAGAAGAATTTAATGCGGTGGCTCCTCGCGTCAGGGTTACGGTCGGTGTTTCTGGCACAGGCGGTGGATTTAAAAAATTCCTGGCGGGCGAGATCGATATCAATGACGCTTCCCGTGTCATTAAGCCAAGCGAACAGGAAAAGGCTACGGCAAACGGAGTTGGGTATATCGAAGTGCCGGTCGCCTTCGACGGCTTGTCCGTTGTGGTTAACCGAGAAAACGATTGGGTGGATTATCTGACCGTCGCGGAGCTGAATGCCATATGGAGACCGGGTTCTGCAGTGACAACCTGGGCAGATGTCCGAAGTGAGTGGCCCGCTGAGCCGATTCGTTTATACGGTCCGGGTACAGACTCAGGGACCTTCGACTATTTTACCAAGGTCATTAATGGCAAGGAGCAGGCATCCCGCCCTGATTTTATGGCCAGTGAGGATGACAATGTGCTCGTCCAGGGGCTCGCAGGAGATCTTTATTCCCTCGGCTACTTTGGGTTTGCCTACTACATCGAAAACAAGGACAAGTTGAATATCGTACCCATTGATGGTGGCGCCGGTCCTGTTGTTCCGACCATCGAGACAATTAACGGTGGCATCTATGCACCGCTTTCGAGGCCCATCTTTATCTACATTAACTCTGCTTCACTAGATGATCCTGCTGTTGCCACCTTCGTAGATTTTTATATGGAGCATGCGGGAGCACTCTCTGAGGAAGTCGGCTATGTGGCGTTACCTGATGCGGTCTATGCCGGCGCGCTTCAGAGAATCCAGGACAGGGTCTCGGGCACGGCTTACGGAGATAAAGCGACGCTCGAAAAACTAAGCGGCAGTTAGAGTGTTTATGAAACCAGCCAAACCTCGCTACCGGGAAAACATTCTTCACGGGGCGTTCTTTCTCTGCGCTGCCATATCCACCGTCACAACAGTGGCGGTGATTGGAGTGTTGGCGTTTGAAACCTTCGGCTTTCTGCAGGTAGTACCCCTGACCGATTTTCTTTTTGGGACGCAGTGGACGCCGCTGTTGCACCCCAAATCTTATGGTTTGTTGCCATTACTGGCAGGTACCATGCTGATTGTCGTGGGCGCTTCACTGGTTGCGCTCCCCATTGGGCTAGCATGTGCAATCTATCTGAGTGAATACGCGAGTGACCCGGCACGTAGTATCTTAAAACCAGTCCTCGAAGTGTTAGCGGGCATCCCGACCGTTGTTTATGGATTTTTCGCGCTCACCTTCGTGACCCCGTTGATCAAGACAGTGTTCCCTCAAACTCATGTTTTCAACGCCGCGAGTGGTGCGATTGTTGTGGGTATTATGGTGTTACCCATGGTGGCATCACTGTGTGATGATGCGCTTCGCGCTGTACCACAGAGCCTGCGAGAAGGCGCTTATTCACTCGGCGCTACCTCTTTCGAAGTGACTGCCAGAGTGGTGGTTCCCGGGGGGTTGTCGGGTATTTTCGCGGCTTTCGTGCTGGCCGTATCAAGAGCCATCGGTGAGACCATGGCCGTCACGTTGGCAGCCGGTGCAACACCAAATCTGACCATGAACCCACTTGAAAGCATCCAGACGATGACGGCCTATATCGTGCAGGTTTCGCTGGGTGATACCCCGGCAGGCACACTCACTTACCAAACCTTATTCGCCGTCGCCTCCGTATTGTTCTTGATTACGCTAGTGCTCAATATCGTAGCGAACAGGGTAATGAAGCGATTCCACGAGGTTTACGAATGAACAGACACACTTCGAATAACCTTGCCTGGCGACATCGAAAGGCTCGTGGTTTCAAATACTTCTGCATTGCTGTCACCGCAGCAGCCGTCATGATTCTTGCTTTGCTGATTTATCAGGTTTCGTCCCTCGGATTGCCATGGCTTGACGGTCAGTTTCTGTCCAGCTTCCCGTCTCGTTTTCCGGAGAAGGCGGGAATAAAGTCTGCTCTGGTGGGAACACTTTGGTTGGTCTCACTGACGGCCGCGATCGCCATTCCGATTGGTGTTCTGGCGGCGGTTTACCTAGAAGAATATGCCAAGCCGACTCGGGTGACGGAACTGATTAACATCAATATCGCGAACCTGGCGGGGGTACCGTCAATCGTATACGGCATATTGGGCCTGGCGATTTTTGTGAGATTTTTTGCACTTGAAAGGAGTCTTATCTCTGGCGCGCTAACGATGAGTCTCCTGATCCTGCCGGTCATTATTATTGCGTCAAAGGAAGCCATTAAAGCTGTGCCGAGCTCTTTGAGACAGGCCGCATTTGCAGTGGGCGCAACAAGATGGCAGGTGATTCGCTCACACGTATTACCTTCGGCAGTGCCTGGAATTATTACGGGCGTGATCCTAGCAGTTTCAAGAGCGATCGGTGAAACAGCACCTTTGATTATGATCGGCGCGCTCACCTATGTGGCCTTCGTACCTGAAGGCCCAATGGACGAGTTTACGGCGCTACCTATTCAGATCTACAACTGGACATCCCGGCCGCAGGCAGAGTTCCATGAGCTCGCGTCAGCGGGGATTGTGGTGCTATTGGTTGTATTGTTGATGATGAATGCCTTGGCGGTGTATATCCGCTACCGAGGCACAAGAAAGTGAGTATCGAAGTGAATGCAGACAGTAAGGTTATTCTTAACATTGATGACGTGTGCATCAGCTATGGGGGAGAGCTGGCCGTGCGCAACGTCACCCTGCCTATATTTGAGCGGAAAATCACATCGATAATTGGCCCTTCGGGTTGTGGAAAAAGTACGCTACTGCGCGCGCTCAATCGAATGAATGACTTTATTCATGGTTGTGAGCAGCAGGGCAAAATCTCGTTCCACGAAACCGACCTTTACAGCAGTGATTCAGATCCCGTAGAGGTGAGGTTGCGCATTGGTATGGTGTTCCAGCGACCCAACCCCTTCCCGAAGTCGATTTATAGAAATGTCGCCTGGGGACCCAGCATTAATGGCTTTAGTGGTGATATGGACGAAAGGGTTGAGAAGGCTCTGAGGCAGGCGGCGATCTGGGATGAGGTTAAGGATCGGCTGGATGATTCAGCGCTTAATCTTTCTGGAGGACAACAACAACGCCTCTGTATTGCCCGTGCATTGGCAATGGAACCTGAAATCATTCTGATGGATGAGCCCTGTTCCGCGCTAGACCCTGTCTCCACGGCACGAATTGAAGATTTGCTTTTTGAGCTGAAAGAGAACTATACGATAGTCATCGTGACACACAATATGCAGCAAGCTTCCAGAGTATCTCAGTTCACGGCGTTTCTGGAAAACGGTGTGCTGGTAGAGTATGGAGATACTAATCAGGTTTTTACACGGCCTGAAAATACTAGAACCGAAGAATACGTAACGGGAAGGTTTGGGTAACTAAATGTCAAAACACCTGGAGAGAGATCTTGTTGGTCTAAGCGATATGATATCTGATCTTGGAGCGATGGTGGTTGAATCTACCGCCAAGGCCATGATCATGCTGCAGAATTTTGATCTTGTGATTGTCGATGAAATTCTCGAAGTAGAGAACCGCATCAATGAGATTGAAGTAGAAATTGAGGAAGAGTGCCTAAAGGTCATGGCTCTGCACCAGCCAGTAGCGATTGATTTGCGCTTCATCATGGTCGTGCTCAAAGTGAACAACGATCTGGAGCGAATGGCAGATCAGATCGTTAATATCGCCAATCGCATAAGTTTTCTGGTTGATCAAAAAAGGGTCGTTGTCGATCTTGAGTTTATCAAGATGGGAGAAATTAGTTCGAGAATGGTGCGGCATGCGGTTGATGCGCTGGTTAATCGCGATTCTTTAGCTGCGAGAGAAGTACTAAAGATGGACGATGAACTGGATGCGCTGCACGCACAATCATATGCCGTACTGCAGGATTTGATGCGTCAAAAACCGGGAATGGTTGCGCCTGCTGTTTCTTACCTGACAATTTCTTCAAATTTGGAACGCCTGGGTGATCTCGCCACTAACATCGCAGAAGAAGTCATATTTATGATGGATGGTGAGGTCGTTCGGCACCACATCTAGGATATCTAGCGAGAAATTCCTCGCTAAAGGGCACGCAGAGGATGCGGTAGCTCTCACTTTTTTAGTTGTGAGAGTCGCAGGGAGTCTCGAAGTAACCAGAAAAAAACACGAACAATACTGCTGAGGTCTGTCATTAGGCCACACCTCGAGATGTGGCCTTTGATTGGGACGTTGAAATCGAAAAGAAACCGACGGGTCGTGGCTAGCGTTGTTGCTCGATACTCTCCTGATCGACCCAACCTGCATGGAACCCAAGCGGCACTCGAGCTGGCATTTTGATTCTCGCGACGGGTCCTGCTTCAATTTTCGCAGCGTCCAGTACAACACATTTGCTACGCTGTTCTTTGTCATCCCAAACAAAACCGATAACCCAGCCTTCGTCTTCATCTGTACCGCTTTTTCTGGGGGCAAAAATGGGCTCACCACTATATCGCCCGGGCCCATACTCGAAATGCTGGCTGGACTCGTTGACTAGGTCGTACTTGATGATAGCGTCAAAGCCTAGCGCACCTTTGGCATTTTGTGGCATGCGGCCGTTATAGGAAAACTGGTTTCGCAATCCCATGTCGTTTTCGCTAACGCGCGGGAACTCGCTGCTCCAGTCCGGGTCGAGTAGGCGCTCAGCAACCCCGCCTGTCTTCATATTCAGGCGCCACTGATACATCCTCGGGAAGGTCTTCTACTTTGACATCGTCCGACCGCTCTCCGGTCAATGATCCCATCTTCTCGGACCGACAGGCCTCTAATACGACCTTATCGACTTCTTCAAATGCGTTCACTGTATGAAAGACAAACCTATTCTCGATAGTAAACCAACGAATTTCGCTGCCCTACGCGCCGCGAGCGAGCACACCAATGCTGAGCCGTTCTGGGGGTCCCAATGCAGGATTGGTACTCCCTTGGCCATATTTTCGAGATTGTAGGTGAACGGCAGATAAAGAATAAGCGTGTAATGTGATGTGATGGCACAGTCGTGCATCATGATTGCTTTCGGCAGGTCAACACCGGTTGAATGAACCTATTTCCCGTCTTTGTTAACGACTGAAACACTACAAAAGGAAGCAGACATCAGGCTGGCGCCGAAAGTGATCATCTCTCCTGTTTTGGGATCGAGCTTAGGATACGCGGTAAACGGATGAGTCAGCGATCCATCGTAGTCGTATTCTTTGACTGTATCTAACGCAGGCAGCGAAAAGTGGTGAGGGTTGCCGCCCTCCCACAAAGCAAAGAGCTTGCCTGCGTGAAATACCATCGCAGTATTGGCGACGTTCTGTAACATACCATGTTCGTTGGTGATGTCCGGAGGCGTAGCCAGTCCTGCCCAGATCCAGTCGCCCTTTTCCCGTTCCACTCTAAGGCCTCTCGTTTCAACGAAGCGATTAATATAGGTAGCAGCGCCGCTTGCGAAACTGATTTCATGGATCATGCCATCGCCGTCAAACGGGTGGTAAGCACTGGCATCGGAAACGAAAACGGGGTTAGGTCCGATTCGCAGAAAGGAACCCGCCAGTTCTTCCGGAATCTTCCCGATCACTTCGGTACATTCTTCGTTACATTCGACATCGACCGGGGCTGAATTACCCAGAAAGGATGAATGGATTGGGTTATCGATTTCAGAGACGCGCACTAATGCTCCGGGATAGTTTAAGTGGCATGGATTGCCCGATAGGAAACGGATTCGTAAACCAACCGTAGATAACACCACCGTTGTGCGTTGCTCGACTAAATGACAAATTAAGTCCAAAAGGTCAGAAAGAGCCTAATCATTCGGATGAGTAACCCCCACAATGCCGCAGAGCGCGCCGTTAGAAACACCGCAACATCAGGCTATCTGCACTGCAGCTCGTAAATTGTTCTCGCGCTATGGTTATCGGCGCGTTTCCCTGGAAGACATCGCAAACGAAACCGGGATGTCTCGGAGTGGAATCTACAATTACTTCCGAAATAAGGAAGATATCCTGAAAACTGTGGTCGAAGAAATTGGATTCGTTTCTCACCAACGCGCTGAAGCTGCCGCCTTAAGCAATGCGCCACTAGTGGTCAGGCTGCAGCATATTTTTGATGCAAAGATGGTTGAGCCTTACGCGGCACTGCACGGCACCCCCATGGAGAAGCGTTAACCGACCAGAAAATGAGAGTGACTGACCAAGTGATTGAGACATGGGCAGTGAACTTCATCTCGCTGGTAGCAAAAGTACTTAAGAGTGCGGACAAAGATGGCGAGATCAATCTCGCAGAGTTGGATTTAACGCCTAATCGGGCAGCCCGGTATCTTGTTTTGTGCGCACGCGGATTAAAAACATCGGGAAG
>JBLIIB010000076.1:0-14037 GCA_047634795.1 Candidatus Azotimanducaceae bacterium
ACGGTAGCCGTCACAGTAGTCACCTCGTTACGCGCAGGATCACCCACATCCGCGGAAGGATCTCCAGTCATAGTGCCGGTCGGTAATTCCGTGGCGCGGTCACCGTTCACGCTCCGAAAGTCGCCGTTTCGTTGAAGGTCAAAATCACTGATCATCATCGTCAGCGAAAGGTCATCACTCATTCTCCACGCGGCTTTCACAAAGAGGTTCAGCGAAGTTGAGTCCATGATGTCACCCTGAGTCGGGTAGAGCCCCACCGCATCTCCGTTAGCATCAATAAACAGTCCTCGTTCGTGCAGGGCCGCACCCACCAAAACAGCAAATTCTTCATTGCCACCCGTGGCGGTCGCATGCAGCTTGTAACTCTGAGCATCAGAATCGAAACCGTCATCGGCAGACAGTCGAGCGCCAACTGTGTACTGCCAGTCTCTAGAAAACAGTGGGGATTGCGTCACGGTGTTGACAACGCCACCGGTGGCGCCGACCCCCTGTATCGCATTTGAACCGTTGATCACTTCTATCCGATCAACAAAGGCGAGATCCAGCGAGTGTCCATCGCGCTGCCCATCACGCAGGGCATTATGCTGCGGCACACCGTCTATAAGATAAAGCGGATTGCGGCCTCGCAGTGTTTCGCCGCGTCCTGCGAGTTTTTGAGAACTCGGTGCAAATCCGGGTACGGTTCTGGACAGCACGCTGGCCAGATCATCGGCAATCTGGGACTGGAGCGCCACAGTCTGACGATCAATGATAGTGACCGTGCCGGGGACGGCGGTTTGTGGTTTTTCGATTCGTGTGACCTGGACAATGACTTCTTCTAGGTCTGTCTCAGCTAATGCCGGAGGCAGGACGGCAAGCGGTGCCAAAAAGCAGCAGAGCCTGATGACAGGTTTTGAGCGGCTAAACATGACGTAGAACTCTTATGATTCGTGAGGGCAGAGACGATAATACGAATCATTCGCATTAGCAACAAAAGAAATCAGGGTAATAAAAAGAGAGAAGAAAAAGGTTACTCCAGCCCCAATACCTCAGGGGCCCCCAAACTAGCGGACCATCACCCCTATCACTCCCATGGATAGTCAATTTCTAATTTTTTCTTTTAACGGGCAAAAGTCACCCGGTCCAGATTCATTAATTCTTTCGGCGTTTAGCACAATAAACTTTCAACCAACAGATTAGCATCGGGCATCTAAATGAAGGCGACGTCACGGCGACCTATATCTGAATGAACATCAGAAATTACCGTACATTCCCAACCTTTGAGAAATGGAGTTTATTTTCCCTTTTATCAAACAGGCATTGCGTAAATAAGGGCATGATTCTAGCGAAAAATAGAATTTGCAAGAACATCACCGTACTTAAAGAAGACATTCTCTGAATCCACCGGAGATTTTTTCCAGCACTTCAAATCCACCCCGGATTTCGTGACCCACGAGCATCCGTTAATGATAACTCTGTCAACAAGATAGGGATTTTCATGTCGTATATACGGCACCGAGATAGCGGCTGGAACAGCGAATTCAAATCTAAAAAAATTGGCATACCTGAGCACAAGACTTAACCCATCTGCATCGCACCTATCAACGTCCCCACACTGAAAACAAGTCAATCCCGCCCTCTTCAACTGAAGACTTGCCACCAGCCATTAGCTCAAGTTTCCAATAGTTGATCGCTCGTTAGCCCGTCGCTAGTCTCCTCTATCTTGAGAGTTTCGTTAAGTATTCCCTGAGCCATTAGCTGTTAACAGGGAAGGCGAACTAGACGCGCTTGTAGCGTGAAAAAATGCGGGGCGGTTATCACTTTCGATTGCCCTTTGCCATGCTCGCTCACTTTTTTCTGACGGCTATGGCGTCGGACCCAACGCCTGACCCATGGCGTCGTCGGTTGATCTGCCATCACAAAACCCGAAGTTAGAATCAAGCTCCATGAATCGTTCAGCAACCTACCGTTAAGTATTCGATGTACAAGGGATAAAAACCACATGCGGCGGTTGTGATACGCTCGCAGCCACTGTCGTATTTGGCTGGAGGTTTTTATCTATATCCTACACGGCGCCGCAACATCGCCATTCGTGCGTAAAACCTGGATTTTCTTAAAAGAGAAAGGGCTTGATTTCGAACACCGACAACTTGACCCGCTGGATAAATCTGAACGGTTTCTGACCATGAATCCCCTTGGGCGGATACCGATTCTTGAGGAGTCTGACGGCAACCTGATTGCAGATTCATCCGTGATCTGCGATTACCTAGAAAATGTTCATCCCGAGCCGAGTCTTTATCCAGAAGCCTATCGCGACCGGGCCCGCGCATTGTGGTTTGAAGAGTACGCCGACACCATCCTCACCCAGACATGCGCGCGTGTCTTTTGGATGTGTATCATCATACCCGTTCGCACCGGCGCCCCAACCCATCAGGATGAGGTAGATGCCTTTCGCGACGCCGAATACCCCGCAGTCTTTGACTATCTGGAAAGTATGGCGCCGGACGACGATGGGCTAGTCAACAATCGATTCAGCGTGGCGGATATTTCTCTGGCGTCAACGGTGCGGTTGCTGGATCTAGCAGGCGCGCCCCTGGATGCTAAACGCTGGCCCCGCTTCGAGGCCTATTACAGGCGAGTGATCAATCGCCCCTCAGCGAAGTCGATTATTGAAGAAGAACTGTCAACAACGGAAGCATTTCGAACAACGGGTAATGCGCCGGGCCATTGTGACTGAAAGTCGATAAAAATAGCGTAACTGCTCGTTATACAACGGTTCATGAACTATGAAGACGACTACAGCAGCAACCTGCCGGGAAGGAAAACAGTCAGCTAAAGCAACGTCGCGATTTCGCCTTCCCATTACCGGGCTAAGATCAAGGGCGCATCCCGTACTTTTTGTGCGAATAGATAGCAGAGTGTTGTGCGAAGAAACATGACGTGAGTCGTCGAATTTCTAAGAATAAGGACACGACACCACATTTTCTAAAGAGCAGGCAGGGCCATCTAGTCATATAAGTATCTGAGCACAAAGCTATCTGGGCACATTAACTAGGTGATGGCCGCACGCGCAGCAAGATTGCTGGCAGCTGTTTGTGCTTTGTTTCGCACTTCGGTTTCATCGCAAGACAGCACAGCGCCATGTTTCATGACAAAGTTGCCGTCGATCATCACGCTGCTGACCTCGTGGCCTAGCGCAGAATAGACAAGCGCAGAGGGAACATTGTGGAGCGGTGTCATCCACGGGTTGTCGGGAGTGATCACCACGAGGTCTGCTTTCTTGCCTACCTCAATGGAACCAATTTCATGGTCCAGACCCACCGAACGAGCGCCTTCAATCGTGGCCATGGCCAGAACTTTCTCGGCCGTCATGATCGTCGGATCACGGCGCACGCCTTTCTGGATCAATGCGGCAAACTTCATTGCCTGAAAAATACTGTGGTTGTTGCTACTCGCCGGTCCATCTGATCCAAGTGCCACGGTGATACCTAAGGCCAGCATTTCTGGAATCGGCGCAATGCCGGAGCCTAAGTAGAGATTGCTGCAAGGGTTGTGAGAGACTTTAGTGTCACTCTGCTTGAGTATCTCGATGTCATCATGGTTGCAGTTGACACAATGCACCGCTAGAACATCCGGGCCCCAAAAACCGATATCGTGCAGCATTTTTGTGTCAGTACAACCGTAGTCAGCTGCTGCCCTTTCAATTTCAAAGTCGGTTTCTGACAGGTGCATCGTGATCAGAAGACCCTCTTCGTCGGCGAGCGCCCGGACCTTGATATAAGCATCCCGGTCAACGGTCCAGACCATGCAGGGTGCAATACCAATCTGAACCCGCCCGCCCGGGCGATTATATTTTCGAACCGAAGCACGCACATCTGCAACAACGTCATCAATCTGTTCGATCATTTCATCAGGCACCCCAAATTCAGTACCCGTAGTCATGAAGCCGCGACAGACGAATCCGCGCATACCGGATACCTGAAAAGCCTGTACCACCTTGTCCGACATATCAGGCCGTGTATGTACGTACTGAAAATCTACCAGCGTGGTCACACCCGAGCGGATAGACTCTACACAGGCATGCATTGCTGCGATATGTAAATCATCCTGTGTCAATTGCAAAGCAGCAGGTCCGGTCATACAGGAAAACCATTTTTTCAGTTCCATATCGTCGCCCAGGCCTTTCAACAGGGTCTGGAAAGAATGCGTATGTGTGTTCACCATGCCAGGAATGATGATCGATCCGGCACAATCAGTTTGTTCAGCATCGGCGTAGTCCCTACTAATCTCTTCTGTCGGGCCTACAGCAACAATTCTGTCGCCTTCAATCACGACTGCGGCGTTTTCCATTACATCGCGCTCGTCGTTCATGGTGACAATCAGCGCGTTCGTTAGTATTTCGGCCATTGCTCTTCTCCTTCAGTCGCGAAAACTGGTTCACTTGGATTTATTTCTCTGCACTCTTTACTTGCGCTCTTTATCTGCACTTTTTATCTACTATCTGCACTCTTTAACCGTGCTCTTTTCTAATACTCTATCCTCGTACTAAGGACGATAGGGCTGCATCAGCGCGGCGGGTTGCGCAGAACGGCCTATTAGGCCTGAAACAGCGATGATCGTGAGCAGGTAAGGCAGCGCCAATAGCAACTGTGGCGGCGCGTTAAACTCGAATAACTGCAGCGAAAGCTGCAGCGCATCCGCAGCACCAAAGGCCAACGCGGCGAGCAAAGCGTAAGCCGGCTTCCAACGACCGAAGATGACAATACCCAAGGCAATAAATCCTTGCCCCACAACGATGGTATCCCGGAACAAACCAATCTGTGCGAGCACCAGATACCCCCCGGCCGCACCGGCACCCGCACCGGACAAAAGGACCCCTGCATAGCGAATACCCGAAACGGATATACCAGCGTTCGCAGCAGCGTAAGGGTTCTCGCCTACCGCCCGCACGTTCAGTCCGAACCGGGTTCGAAAAAGAACATAGTTAGCCACCAGAACCGCGGCGAACATCACATAAAGCAGAACCGAATGGGAAAACAGGACAGGGCCAAGGACGGGAATGTCTGACAGAACAGGAATGTCCAGCGCGTTGAACATCGGTATCAGTTCAGGACTGCTCGCTTGCCCCATTGCGATACGATAAGCGTAGCTCGCAACACCCAGTGCAAAGATGTTAAAGACAATGCCAACAACCACCTGATTCGCCTGCACTGTCACATACATCCAGGCAAGAAACAGGTTCACGAAAACGCCCGCCGCGATAGCGCCAACAAAGCCCAGCCATGGGCTGCCGGTTTGAAAGGTGATCAGATAAGCCGCCAGTGCACCCAGCACAATAGTGCCCTCTATCCCGACGTTCAGAACACCGGAACGCTCCGCAAAAATCTCTCCCAAGGCCGCCAGTACCAGTGGCCCGGCGAGACGAACAGCTGCCGCGAGCCACGTGATGACAAAGGAAGACACGACAAAATCATCAAGCATGATTCGTCACCCCGTATCTCGAGAACGGTGACCTTATTTGGTAGTAACGTAGGAAATCACTGGCCAAGACGAACAAAACGATGAGGCTCTGCAGAATAGAGATAATCGATGAGGGCGCGCCGGTTGATCTCTGCAGCGCGTCCCCGCCAACAGCAAGCGCCGCATAAAGGATAGCTGCAGGCACCACCGCCAATGGGTTCAGCTTTGCAAGCAAGGCTACAATAATACCGATAAACCCTATGCCCCCACTCAGCCCGTCTAATAACCGGTGCTGCGTCCCGAGCACTTCGACCAGGCCAGCCATCGCTCCCAGACCACCCGCAAAAAAGGCGGCCAGCACATATTTATAACCCACATTGATACCGCCGTAACGGGCCGCGCGCGGATTGATGCCTGTCACAATAAAATCATATCCCAGACGCATACGGCTCATTAACAGCCAGACCAGTCCGGACGCGACCACGGCGATCACAATCGCAATATGCCCGCGCGTACCCGGAATCAGATTAGGCAGCCAAGTTTCCACGGGGAAACGCGGCGTTTGCGGCAGGCTGCCCGGCGCGCGCATCGGTCCCGCGACGAGATACTGTACAAAAAGCGCAGCGACATAGTTACTCATCAACGAAATCAGCACCTCATTGCCGCCAAACCGACTGCGAAGCAAGCCGATCCCCCCCGCCCATATACCGCCTGTGACAAAGCTAAGGAAAATGGCGATAAGGAAAAACAACACCACGGGAAAAGACGCGGCGAACCCATCATCCAACGCCAATAGGGCAAACCAGGCGGTGGCGGCGGCGCCCAACGTTAGGCATCCTTCGAACCCAAGAAACCCAAAGCCGGCTCGCCATGCGATGCAGGTGCCTAGCGCAATCAGAATCAAAGGTGCCGCCCGATTCAAGGTGATCGCCAGCCCTCGCCAACTGCCGAGGCTCGCATCAAACACTGACACATAGGCCTGTAGAGGATTTGACTCAAACGGTAAAAAAAGGATTGCTGCGACAAGGAAAGCCAGCACAACCGATCCTGCAGTCATCGCCCCGATGGCCCATGGAGATTCTGTAGGCGACAGCCTGCGAATAAATACATTACGCATAGGCAGCGCCTTGCGCAGCTTTGGCATCAGTCACTGTCAGTCCTGCCATCATCAGGCCAAGCGTTTCATCGGTTGCCTCTTCCGGCGCTAATTCTCCCATGATCCGGCCCCCGTACATGACTAGGATCCGGTCGGCGAGATTGCGGATTTCCTCCAACTCGGCGGAAACCAGCAGGATGCCCTTACCCTGCTCACGAACTTTCAGTAATTCAGCCCAGATCATTTCAATCGCACCAACATCAAGACCTCGTGTGGGTTGCTCAACAATCAACATGTGCGGATTACGCATAATCTCGCGGCCGAGTATGAGTTTCTGCAGATTTCCACCGGAGAGTTTTTCGGCGGGGAAGCGAATACCGGGCGTGCGGATGCCGAAACGCGCCACCAATTCTTTGGCATAGGTCCGAATTTTAGGACGATCGAGAAAAAGATGGCACAACTTTGAAAACCCACGTTGTTGTCCCAGAATCGCGTTTGCATCAATATCCAGCGTGCTAATCGTGCCAACGCCTCGACGATCGGCGGGCACATAAAAGAGCTGCATTGCGCCTACCTCGGCCGGCGCTGCGTGTGTAATATCGGTGCCATCCATTTCAACATGGCCCTGCTCAACATGACGAAGTCCCATGAGACTTTCAACAAGCTCCGACTGCCCGTTACCGTCCACGCCTGCTATCCCCACGATTTCTCCTTCGTGGACTGTCAGATCAACCCCTCGCACGGTTAACTCTCCGCGGTCATCACGGACGTGCAGATTACTGACACATAGACTGGGTTGACCGCGCTTATAGTCGGAACGACTAATCTTCAAGTCGACGTCACGACCCACCATCATTCGGGCTAACTCAGTTTCAGATGTTGCATGCTTAGCAACGCAGGCGATTGTCTTGCCATCACGTAAAATCGTAACTTGATCAGCAACTTCCATAATCTCATGCAGTTTGTGCGTCACAATAATCACTGACCGCCCCTCCGCCGCCAAGGACCTGAGCGTTTTTAACAACCTCTCGACTTCCTTGGGCGTCAGAACGGCCGTGGGCTCATCGAGTATCAGGATGCGGGCCTGCCGATAAAGCAGCTTCAGGATTTCCACTCGCTGCTGGACGCCAACAGGAAGATGCTCGACCCTCGCCCAGGGGTCCACACCCAGACCGTAATGGTCAGACAGTTCCCTAATTCGCTTTGCAGCGTGATTCAGATCAAGAATTCCGTAGCGATCATCGTCAAGGCCAAGCACGATGTTTTCGACCACGGTGAAACTGCGCACCAACATAAAATCCTGATGGATCATGCCAATGCCGCGTTCGATGGCTTGACGCTGACTGTTAAAGTGAGCCAACTTGCCATCTATCAGTATCTCGCCAGCGTCAGGCTCGTAAGATCCGTAGAGTACGTGCATCAGCGTGCTTTTCCCTGCGCCGTTTTCACCCAGTAGCGCGTGCACCTCATTGTGCGCTACAGTCAAATTGGTGTGGTCATTCGCTAACACGTCAGTAAAGCGTTTGACGATACCTTTAAGTTCCAATGCCGGTTGCATCACGATTTCCGCTGAGTTTCAGTGCTGGTCATGTCAGGGTGCGGGAGTCGGCATCTCAAAACTGCTGATCTCGGTAAGAACAGCAGCAAGACTTTTGACCAGCGGTTCCAGCCGTTGCTGCCCGCGCTGAGCGTTCGCCTGCGTCGCGTCGCCGAAGGTGCCGGATGAAACCAAGTCACGCGATGTCCAAGCTACATTAGCGGCTGAACCTTCCAGACAGAGCGTCTCGGATTTGAAGTGCGGATAACTCACATTGACCCGATCGGGTCGCACCCGCTCAGGCGAGATTTCCATCATGACACTGGTTTCCCAGTCATTAGCATGAATCCCCATGTTGCGTTCCAGATCACTGGTTTCGACGGGGTCCTGCTGAAGCGCGGGAGGAAAGATTGTGAACGCCATCAAACCAGTCTTAATTCGCACATCCCGCGCGGCCACCTCCAAAAGCGCGACATTACCCCCATGGCAAGTCAACAATACGACTCTCCGAAATCCAGAAGCTGCTATGCCTTCGGTAATATCGTCGATCACTTTCAATAGTGTTTCAGTAGACAGCCAGAACGACCCAGGGAATCCGACATGTTCGACGCTTCGCGAAATTGGCAGGATGGGCAGCCGCCAACAGGCGACGTCATCGTCAAGTTGGGCCAGCGCCCTGTCAAGAAAGCTGTCCGCAAAGTGCAGATCACAATCGATAGATATATGCGGACCGTGTTGCTCCAAAGATCCCAAGGGCACCACTAGAGCACCGTTAGTTTTATCCATGTCACGGATTTCCATCCAGGTCATTTTAGCGAGTTGGCGTTCAGTCAAAGTCTTGTCCCGTTATAAAATTGTTAATCCGAAGAAGGGAAAATAGATAGCCCTGTTAAAAGCTATACCGCCGGTTTTGCCCTACCCTACCAACTCTCGAGCTCAATACTAACGATTTGGAAGGGCTGCGATATTAGAGAAATATCCCTATTGAAATGTATCTGTCAAAATTCTACCCGCCGCAAGATCGCTGAAAATCTGGCGAAACTGAACCGCTGAAGCTTCATCCAGAAGTTCCGTGTTCAAATCTTTGATGTCGTCACCTTCACCAAAGACCGGCGTCCAGGCTTCTTCAACACTAGGTGCCCATTCCGTGCCGCCCGCGAAACTACCATCCGCGACCGAATGGCCTAGAGAGGTGACCATCCAGTGAAGGTTCATCAGGAAACTGGAAACCATATTGGCTGGCGCAAGCGCTGTCTGATTAGCGTAGCAACCGATGACCCGCGCACCTCTACTCGCGGCACCCTGAAGCACGCCCAGGCCTGTGACATCGGCGGCATGCCAGATCACATCTGCACCATTGCCGATCATAGTCAGGGCAGCTTCTTTGCCCTTGGCCGGGTTGTTGTAGTCCCCGGTTACAATACCAAGGCCTTTAATACCGGGCACCGTGGCCTCTGCTCCTGAAATAAAAGCACGATTCATCGCTTGCTGGGTTGGGTTGTCTCCACCGCCGACGAATCCAACGGCAAATTTTTCCTGGGATGCCAGCGCCGCCAGCGCACCGGCTGCATAGGCAACCACCGTGTAGGCCATGTCAGCGAACTGAAGATTGGGCAGCGGCGAGGTATCTGATTGGAAGGTTGTCGCAAAGAATGACTGATCAGGGTATTCCGGGGCTATTTCAACAAACGCTGCGCCAAATTCGTAACCATGGCCGATGATCAGATCGAAACCATCATCAGCATAACCCCGCACGACCTCGGGAATCCGAGCCTGCGTGAGATTCTCGACATAAGCTGTTTTAAATCCGGACTGCCCCTTAAGATCAACGAGGCCTTGATAAGCAAGCTGGTTCCAACCGCCGTCTGCAATCGAACCGACCATGACGAGCGCGATGCGCTTGGGTTGCTCTGAGATCGCCAAAGAAGGCAACCCCAAAAATCCGATCGCCGCGCCCAGGCTTCCGAGAAACCTGCGCCGGGTTGTCCGGAAATTACTGAAGCTCATACTGAGAGGTGTAGCGGAAACTTTTTAGCGCGCATGGTTTTAACCCCCTGCAAATGCCTTGGTTCCCTCTTTTGGCGTGTCGAGCGCTGATAAGGTTACACTACTATCCGTCGTTCGCAAACAACGGTGAACGGGTGAAACAACAGCTCGTGGTTCGCTCGGGTAGCGCCGGCTGTAATGCTAGACCTTGATATAACCGCGCTCATCCTACAGACAAGAAGTGGTCAAGGCCGGAGTTTTTCATCACCGATGTCCCAAAGAAACTTTAATCCATTGTTTTGAGATACATTGTTTTCAGAAAGATCGTTTTCAGAAACATTGCCTTCGTTCATCGGCCAGGCTCATGGTGAAGCATCATTGGTGCCGTCCAATTTTAGCCTAAGTCATCACTGAATCTATCGATGAAAAACGTGTGGCCGGTATCAAGCGCTGAATAGCGCTGCAAGCGCAGCGCGCTTTCCTGTCAGCGCTTTGGTGATTCATACTTTTCCTGGCATGACAAAAGTTGGTCGAATCGATGGTTGCACACGGATTGCTGCATCGGTTGTATAAGCTGATACCTCATCGCGTTTAGACTAGTGCGCTACTCGCACGTCTGGTTACCTTTCGGAGGCGTGTGACGACACCTCGAAGCAGCTCGGGTTGGATCTCGACGCCATGGAATAAGACACTGATCAATGTTGGATATTTTCATTGAAGAGAACAAGGATGGTAGCCGACCTGGAAATTGAAACGGAGGTTAGCGAAGCAAGTCACTGAGAAATGCGCCGTAGCGGATTTCTGTTTTTGCGAGAATGTTTGAGTAGTTAAGATGTTTGAATAGTTAAGATGTTTGGATTACAGAGGGTTTTACGCGACAAGGAATTGATATGGTTTTTTCACGACGTGAGTTTTTGCGATTAGGAGGAGTCCTTGGTTTAGGCCTCGCTAGCCCTGTAAAGGGAGTACTGCCGCCTAGTGCTCAGGTAGCACTTTCTCTGCAGCTAGATTGGAAATACAACGTACAGTTTGCCGGACCGCTGGTAGCAGATCACCGCGGGCTTTTCTCTGCCCGCGGTCTTGATATCTCGATCAAGCCCTGGACTTCCGGGATGCTTGTCACCGATGTTGTTGCCGATAACCCCTTCACGCTTGGTTCAGCCGAACAGAATCTAGTGCTGGCGGCGCAGGCAAAAGGTGCACCGATACGCGCGGTCGCGAGTATGTTTCAGGCATCCCCCCTTGCACTCATGACGCTGCCGAATAGTGACATCAACTCCCTTGAAGATCTTAAGGGTAAGCAGGTGGGGGTCCATGTTGATGGGCTAGAGGTTATGAACCTGGTACTGGGTGTCAGCGGCCTGGGTAATAGAGCCATTGGCGTGAAGCAGATTCCCTACGAAGACAAGTTTGAACGCCTGCTAAGGGGCGAACTCGCAGCTATCCAGTGTTATGCCGTTGATGAACCGCTCAGTTTTGAGTCGCAAACTGGTGTAAAACCTCGGTTGCTCAAGCTGCATGACTATGGCTATGAAGCTTACGCACAGGTCATTTTTGCTCATACCTCGGTGTTGGAACATTACCCTGACGACGTCAAATCTCTGCTGCAGGCGACCTTCGAGGGCTGGCGACAAGCCCTATCTGATGTGCCTGAGGCCGCGGCGATTGTTGTAGACCACTATGCAGAACCAGGTAGCAAGTACCAGGATCTAGCGTACCAGACAGAATCACTAAGACTCATTGAGGGCTATATGTTAGCGGGAATTGACTCATCAACTCTTGGATCTATCGATAGCGCGCGCTGGATGCGCATGGCGCAGCGTTTTCAAGATTACGGAATCATTGAAAACTCACCCACACTTGAACAATCTCTAGCGCAGGGATTTTGGCCACCCCACTAACTACTCGATAGACCGCTCTAGAGTCTGCCCGATGGTCGGCTCGACAGACTATTAGTGAACCAACCAGGAGCGGTTAAACCTGCGGGGTGATCAAGTTCGGTGCATTTTATTAGCGCGGCGAAAACACCGTTACTCTCGCGATCACTCAGGCCAGCGCTACGTAGCGACGCCTGGGAGATTGCGTCATCGCATAGTCAGGGGATATGAGTATGGCATAAAAGCTGCATGGCACTTGTGATGTCTACCTTGCTTATAAGTCACTCTGACGCTGTTATTACCCAAGATGCTGCTCATCGAATTATTCGAGATGGCAGCATCTTCGTTCGAGATAATATTATTGAAGCAGTCGGCCCTGCTGCAACCCTACCCGCCACTGCTGATGTGGTCATCGACGCGCGCGGTCTAATTTTGTTGCCGGGCCTCGTCAACACGCATCATCATTTTTTCCAGTCCCTGTTTCGTGCGGTACCAGGGGCACAGGACCAAGGTTTGTTCGACTGGCTGGTTCGACTGTTCCCCATCTATGGAGAGATTACCAACGAGGCCGTATACGTTAGTTCAATGACCGCAATGGCAGAAATGATCTTGTCTGGATGCACCACCAGCAGCGACCATCTTTATCTTTATCCTAATGGCTCGACCCTGGATGCGCAGGTGCAAGCTGCCGATGACATTGGAATTCGGCTTCATGCAACCCGCGGATCGATGTCGTTGGGCCGCAGCCGAGGTGGGCTACCGCCTGACAGTATCGTTCAGAATGACGACGTGATTCTTGAGGATTCGCAACGGCTAATTGATACCTTCCACGACCCATCCGATTTTTCGATGTGTAGAATTGGTCTGGCGCCCTGCACTCCCTTTTCCGTTACAAAGGATTTAATGCGCGAGACAGCCCGTCTTGCAAGGTCACATAAACGAGTTCGACTGCATACACATGTGGCGGAAACGCTCGACGAAGAGGTTTACTGCGAGCGTGAGTTCGGACAGCGTCCCGTTGCCTACATGGAAGAAGTTGGCTGGTTGGGTCCCGATGTCTGGTGGGCACATACGATTCATGTCAACAAAGATGAAATTAGGCAGTTAGCTGAAAGTGGCACCGGCGTTGCGCATTGTCCTTCCTCAAATATGCGTCTTGGCTCCGGCATCTGCCCCGTCCGGGACATGCTTGATGCGGGTGTTAATGTCGGTATTGGCGTAGATGGTTCAGCCAGTAACGACTGCGGACATTTAATAGGTGAAGTACGTAACGCTTTGTTGTTACAACGAGTTGCCGGGGGTGCAGGTGCCTTCTCAACCGTCGAGGCATTAGAGCTTGCTACGGTTGGTGGCGCGCGCGTTCTGGGCCGCCCCGAACTGGGACGACTTCAACCTGGTTTGGCGGCAGATTTTATAGGCGTCAGCAGCCAGACACTGCAAATGGCAGGCGGAGCGGTACATGACCCCCTGGCGGCTTTACTGCTTTGTCATGTGGACCGCGTCGCGCTGTCTGTCATCAATGGGCGCGTTATTGTTAAGCAGGGCGAACTTTTGACAGTAGATCTTGACCGGCTCATTGAGCGTCACAATACCCTGGCCGCAGAATATGTGAGTCGGCATCCGGTGCCCGAGCGTTTTTCACTTGTGTAATTTAACTCTCTCAAAATAGCTGCGGAGCGGCCTAAAGGTACATCTATGAGTAATGATTTTCTTAATTTTAATGAAATGCTGGCAAGAGCAGCGCATCGTTGGCCTGAGCAGACATTTTTATATTGGACTGATAAGGATCGTTCGCTGACCTATGCGCAGGCCTACGCAGAAGCGCTTCGAACCGCCGGTGCGCTAGCGGCACTGGGTATCAGCCACGGCGATCGAGTCGGGATATTCGCCCACAACGGTCTTGATTACGTAACAGCTATGTTCGGTGCGTGGCATCTCGGCGCGATTTCCTGTCATATCAATGTATTGCAGGCAGGCGATGTGGCGTACT
Organism: Candidatus Azotimanducaceae bacterium; assembly: GCA_047634795.1. Lineage (GTDB taxonomy): Bacteria > Pseudomonadota > Gammaproteobacteria > Pseudomonadales > Azotimanducaceae > UBA9659. The sequence continues at coordinate 13,926 of JBLIIB010000076.1, forward strand.
TTGCCAACGATGCAACGCCCAAAGTTTTGATCTATACACACGATATGCTGCCAGTGCTGGAACTAAATAGAAGCGCGATGCCCAGCATTGAACACTATCTTTGCATGGATGG
>JBLIIB010000077.1:0-13912 GCA_047634795.1 Candidatus Azotimanducaceae bacterium
TGCCCATCTCTTTTGTGCGACTAGGTCGAAGAGGCTGGCGAAACAATATAGGTCATAACTACAAAGGACACTTGGCTTACATTCGTAGGCGATCTCTGTCGGGCACGTAATCTAAATTTGGCGTGTGTCCTTTCATACATTCACGTGCTCGCATCCACACGCTCATGTCATTCTTCGACAAAACCCTCGTTTCGCCAGAACTCCTTTTGGGCTTCGGTAACTTTATATAGATATCTGCGTGACTCGGCTATTGGATGATTTTGATTTAGCTGCCGGTAGACTTCTTCAGGCGCTAGTAAATTGATTTTGGCGAGCGCGCGAGTTTGGTTGCTGGAAAAGGTTTTAAAAACATTACTAGCGCCACCGTTGTAGGCGGAGATGACGGAGTAACGCTGAGCATTTTGATCACGGATTCTGACTAGATATTGCTCCTGCAATAACTTCAGGTAGGCGGTTCCTATATCAATGTTATATTCCGGATCATAAAGATCTTTTGGGCTCGGTTGCCCTCGCTTATTTTTGATTCTTTCGAACACATCCCGACCGGCTGTGCTAGGTACAATCTGCATCAGCCCGTACGCCGATGCGGGGCTGACAGCGAAGGGATTGAAGCTGCTCTCCGTTTTGATCACGCCGTAAATCAGGCTTTTAGTTACATTGTATTTACGGCTGTATCGCTGCACTAGTTCGGCGTATTTATAGGCGCGGATCTGGTTATGAGCATTCACCAGAGGGAACACAACTCTCAGGCCGGAACGCTTTCCTATTCGAACTTGTCTCAGACTGTTCTCAATTAAGTATTGCGCATATTGCTCCGCCTCTAACTGCACGGTTATTGGGTTCAGTTTGTGGTCTAGAATCTGTTTGTAGAGAAACGGTTTTCCGTCTTTTCCAGGATCAGCATCGGAGTATAGGTCGACTTGTCTCGGGTCTTCCGGAGTGAGCAGCGTTGTGACAATCGCTTTTTTAAGGTACCGCTGCTGGGAATCTGGTGCCACGGTCTCGACAATGACTTCGCCCGATTCAAAGTCGATGAATGCGCGGTTGTAGTAACGGTCAGTGTATTTGACGTAAACCTTTGGGCTCGGTTGTTTGTGTTCTTCCTTCCCCCATACGCTATCAATTTGTTTTCTGAATTCCTTTATTCTTGCCTTGAGCGCTTTTAGGTCGGCGTTCAATTTTTCCGGATTTGCGGCGTAGTAAATGCCTTTAGCTCTCACAATGTCAGCGGCGCTGGACGGATCATTTGCGATCGAAGTGATATCTCGAACACTGATGGTACTGCAACCTGCCAATCCTAGTAGCAGCAAGCAAGACAGTAGGCAGATCCTTGCGCCTCGAGTGAGGAAGGAAATATTCGTCGGGTAATTATTATCAAAAGCAGCTGGAATCAAAATTTCGTATGTCTAGTAAAAATAAAATATAGCATAGGGTTTTATGCAGCACTCTTACAGTCACTCAAGCTGACCCAGGCCTTAGCTAACAAAGTGCAGAGCTAACAAAGTGCAGAGCTAACAAAGTGCAGAGCTAACAAAGTGCAGACCTGAAAATTCTCAGTCCTAACAAAGGACCCCGGTATCGGATTAGGCGCCTTCGCTTATTTCCAGATACGCAAACCCGGGTTTCGTTTGTTGGCTCGAATGACGAGATGACAGGAGCGTGTATCATGCCGGAAGAATAATAATATTTTGGTGATGGAGAAGAGATGTGAGTGAACTGGATTTGGAAACCGTTAAATGTGATGTGAAAGACTACATCGCGGTAGTGAAACTGGATAACCCGCCGGTCAACGCGCACTCGGCCCAGATGCTAGCGGACATACCCGCGATTTTCGACCGTCTGAGCGATATGGATGAAGTGCGAGTCGTTGTTTTGACGGGTGAAGGCAAAGTGTTTTGTGCCGGTGCTGATATCAAGACTCGGTCTGGTGGCAAGCCCCAGGCTGGTGATCATTGGCGAAGTAGTCGAAATGCTCGGGAATGCTATCACTCTATTCGCGAGTGCCAGAAGCCGGTAGTGGGTGCCATTAACGGTGCGGCTCTGGGTGGGGGTCTCGCCATCGCCGCGTCCTGCGATATTCTTATCGCGTCGGAAAAAGGCAACCTTGGACTGCCCGAAATTGATGTGGGTTTGTTGGGCGGTCAGCGACATGCCATGCGATTATTTTCACATTCTCGCTTGAGAACCATCGCGCTGACGGGACAGCGGATCTTTGGTCCAGAACTTTATCGCACGGGTGTGGTTGAAGCCTGCGTTGCGCCCGAGGAACTGACGGCATATGTGATGCAGTTTGCGGGCGTGCTTGCTGCCAAGAGTCCGATAGCCATGAAGATGGCAAAAGGTTCGTTGAATGCTATCGAGGAGATGAGTTTGCGGGATGGTTATCGTTATGAACAGAATCTTACCGGGGAGTTAGGTAAGACCGAGGATTCTAAAGAAGCGATGCGGGCGTTTGCAGAGAAGCGGGCGCCGGAATTCAAAGGTCGTTAGTTTCTGGTTAATCAGCAGCGCTCCCTAAGTAGTAGAAATGGAGAGCCCGTCGCTAGTGACCTGAATTTCAGCAAGGCCGTCATGGGGGTTTGCTGTGGCTCTGAATTTTCATACCGCCGAGGTAGATTGCTAACACCTTTTGCGTGCCTTATATCCGTTTGGTGCTAAGCGATAGAGCATCCATACCATAAGCATTGGCTGCGCGCGGTAAGTTCAGGAAAGTGTGCCCCGCCTTTTAGCTTGAGACTGAATGTTGGAGCTGCGTCCGAACTGATTTAGGCAGAACTGATCTCTGTGATTTTTCCAATGAAAACGAGCGCAGGCTCCTTGCTAAGTTTTTCGTGCGATCAAAAAGACTGAAGGTAAACTTTTCCCATGAGTCCACTGGCGCTCGATCGAGAAGCCAGCGTTTGTGACTTCGCGAGCCCATTCGACTTCGGTCATTATGAAAACGTCGGGCATTAGTTCCAGCCACTTGGCTAGCGGTGCAACCAGCTTAATAAAGCGCAGGTAAGAATGACCCAAGCAAGGGGTGCTGGTGATGAAAACACCGCCGGGTTTGACAATTCGCGCGACCTCTTTGATCACTGCTTGTCGATCGGGTAGTAGATGTATGACATTGAGCGCCAATACTGCGTCATAGGTCGCGCTCGCCGCATCGAATTCGGTAAGCGTGCCGTGAGAAAAGGTGATGTTTTCAATACCTGCCACCTTGGCGTTGTCGCGGCCAATCTCGAGCATGTTTTCTGATAGGTCTATCGCGTCAATGTGATGTACATGCGGCGCGTGATGAACTGCGGTTGTTCCTGTGCCACAGCCAAATTCCAGAATGTGCATGTTTGGAGTCAAGAAAGTCTGAGTTTCGTTGAGCTTTTTCTGGTGGCTCGCTTCGTCTGAAATTGTGCTTTTTGCATATCGCGCCGCGGATTTATCCCAGAATTTTTCAGATCCAGACATGCCAACCTCCAATATAGTTGCGTGTGTGATTGTTGCATATCGTGAGTTAATGATCCTGACAGGGCGTCTGATACCGCGCGGTCAGCGACCATCTAACGATGGCCGCAATGTTCCAGGTTTCTGTCTGCTCTGGCATGTCTGGGGCGTCATCTCCTCGTATGCTGGTTGAATTTTTCGCCCTTAAGTACTGGTTAAAAACCCAGTTGTATAGAAGTCAATCAAAGCTTTGACAAAAATTGAACAAGTTTAGCGTTAAGAGTACCTTGTAGTGACCCGTCATTCGGGGCTTCGCAAAAAAATAGGAGAGATAGGTCCATGCAAAATAATAAGTTGCTCGGCGTTTCACTTTCACTTTTGTTAGTTGCGGGAGTCCCCGCGGTCACCTTTGCACCACAAGTTCAAAGTGCAGAGCTAGAAGAAATTATCGTCACAGCCCGTAAACGAGAGGAATCGTTACAAGATGTGCCAATATCCATTCAGGCATTAGATCGCATAAAAATCGAACGCTACGACGCCGATAACCTTTCCGAAATCGCCGATATGGCGAACAACGTCACCATTTCCGGTGGTACCAACGGCGCTGGCGGTAGTTTCGTTATCAGGGGCCTGGGTTCGAACGCGGGCGACTCTGGCATCTCGGCCAGTGTTGCGACCAATATTGACGGCGTGCAATCAGAACGCGGATTTATCGCCAGGACGGCATTTTTTGATGTTGAATCTGTGCAGTTCCTCAAGGGTCCGCAGGCGCTGTTTTACGGGAAAAATAGCCCTGCGGGGGTAGTCGGTGTTATCACAGCGAATCCAACGGATCGATTTGAGGCCAAGGTAAGCGCAGGTTATGAACCGGAAGCGGAAGAACAAATTTTCGATTTTATGGTATCTGGACCCCTAACGGACACGCTGGGTGCACGTTTGGCCGTCCGCTATACAGATATCGGAGGTTGGATCGACAATAACGCGCAGTTTGTTGAAAACAGTAATGGCGAGGCGATTGAGACTATTAATGTTCTTGGTTTCTGGCCGGCAGAGGAAAGTTACTATGATCTTCCAGGTGCGGGCAAAGACATCGGTGCTATAACAGCCCTAACGGCCCGACTGACGCTTCAATGGGAGCCTACCGACGATTTTCGTGCTCGTGCCAAATTCCTAATTGCTGATGAAGAGAGTGATGGTCTGGTCGCTGGTGAGTTCGCCAATTGCACAGACCGGACTGATCCTCGTGTGGCCCCCATAGCAAGACCGATTCTTCAAGACCCTTTTCACGACTGCAAGTTAGATAACGAGACCTCTCAGGGCGCGCTGCCGGTCGAAGTCGCGCGGGCCTGGAATAACAACCAGAATGGCGAACTAGGTGACGGCTACTTCAGTAATTATGAGGCGCGAATATTCTCCCTGGATCTGCAATACCAGCGGGAGTGGGGCACCATCAGCGCCATCACCGGCTGGATGGACTACGACTTTGAAGGTTGGGACAATTTTGGTGGCCTGAGCTATCCATTTTTCGTCGGATATAATCCAGACGATCATGAGCAGTTCTCCCAAGAGATTCGATTTGCGACTGAACTCGATTCGCCCTTCAATTACATGCTTGGCATGTATTACGAGTCGTTCGAACGTCAACACGAAAACGCCAGCAAGCTCGGTTTGTTCGGCAGAGACCCGGTTAGGGGATTCAGCAACGATCAGCACGTCATCCAGTTCACCGAAGGTGACTCATGGTCAGTATTTGGCCAGGTTATCTGGGACATCAACGACCAGTGGGAGCTTGCTGTAGGTGGGCGTTATCTTGAAGACGAGAAAGACGGGACCCAGCGTCATGAGTACGTGCATCCATTTTTGGCGATCCTTGGATGGTTCCCAGAAGGAGTTGATCTCGTTGCGGACACAAGCGACACCGATTTTTCACCAGAAGTTACGCTGACCTGGCGCCCTAATGGCGACTTTACCCTTTGGGGCGCGTGGAAGAACGGTTATAAAGCCGGTGGTTATTCCGCGCCCACTGTTCTCTCGGGTACGTTCGGACCGGAAAATATTACCTTTGGGGAAGAAGATGCGGACGGCTTCGAAGTCGGCGTGAAAACCACGTTGCTCCAAGGGCGAATGCGTTTGAACGTGACCATGTACGATTACACCTTCGAAGATCTCCAGGTAAGCCAGTTCCGCCCGGAAACCACCACCTATGTGATCGGCAATGCCGCATCAGCCTCAACGAGAGGTGTAGAGATGGATATGGTGTACCAGGCTACTGAAAACGTGCAGCTGTACGCAGAGTTTGGTTACAACAAAGCGAAGCAAGAAAGCTATCCGAATGTTGCCTGCTACGCGTTCCAGCCGATCGGTCCAGGTGAGTGCGAAGGCCCTGATAGCAGTGGTCAATTCTTCCAGGATCTGAGTGGCCAGACGCTAGCCCTTGCGCCTGAATTCAGCGGCTCGCTTGGCGTCGAATTGATGAAGCAGGTCAGCAGCGGCTGGATTGCGACATTGTCTGCAGAGGGTATTTACACCGACGACTATAAAACGGCTAGCAATGGTGAGCCACTGGCCGTGCAAGACAGCTTCTGGCGCTTGAGAGCCAGGATTGGTGTTCAGAGCGCTGATGGAAAATATGACTTCTCGATTATCGGCCGTAATTTGACGGATGAAATTTTTTCAGTTGGCGGCGCCCGTCCAGGTGCAATTACGCCTTCGGACCAAGGTGGCGGAGGTTCACGACCGCGGTCTATTTTGTTCCAGGCAACTTATCGCATTTGATAGTACGCACTGATGTCGATCACCAAATCATCCCATCCGTTTCAGATATGAATTTCATCCCTCTCTCCGAAATTCATATCGGCCAGCCGCCCCTTCCGAGGGGCGGACGGTTTTATACAACATCTCTTGGAAACTGTGGGCATTTTTCCTCGTCTTAAAGGGATGGTTGGAAAACATCAATATTTAATCTTGACCTGATCTGCCACTCAGACAATTTGTTATCTAGGGCCGCGCGGGAGGCCGCGCGGGATATGGTCCTAACCGATGCATGGCGCGCCGTTTGAACGTTAGAAAATTCACAAGACTGCTGCTTAACTGTTTTCTTGTGGTGGGGATGCATGACGCTTGGGCGGGTCCAACGCCGTTTGATCCGCTCGATGAATCGATGGCGTTGTTCCCGCTTGGAGTGCAGTGGTGTATCAACTGGCTGATCGTCATCGGTCTGTCTTCCATACTTTTTGTCTGGAAATATATCGGTGCCCGATGGGTGCTGGGCGCCTATATCGCAAATCATTCCGTTGCGCTGGGAGTTGGCTGGTTTTTGGTCAAGACATGTTGACTAATGGTTTAGTGAGCGTCACCCACGTGGTGTTCTGGACGCCAGCGGTGTGCGTGTTGGCAATTGGACTGAAAAAGACGAGAGCTGTAACAATCTACAATACGTGGCATGCCCTTGCGCTACTGACGATGATGATTTCGTTGTTCTTTGACTATCAGGATTCCCTTATCTTTCTGTTTTTGAATCCGAATGACCTCTAACGTTTAGCGTGCTCGCAAGGAGCCCTGACTGCGTGAAAACCCGCGCAGTTATATACATGAGTTTTCCAACTTTGGGTGTTTAGGTGGACGGCCTTATTAAGGGTGATAATCGTTTTCAGACCACATTATTCTTAGATCGCCTTGACACTTAACAAGTGACCCAGGCCTTTATGGTCTTACGATAGCTTGGGAATGGTTAGTTGCGGTTCTAGGGAATGCCACTTGGCGGAATCTGGCAAATGCCGCGCCTTTTTCATTCTGTTCTAAGTGCATGCGCATCTCATCAGCAATTGTCTGCTGGCCGTAGGATCAAAAAAGTGTCTGAGGCTTCGTTATTTCAATATTTTTTTCTCGGTATTTGCGAGTGTCCAACTTAGCCTGTTCTAAATAGATAACGGCAGCCAAAGCTAGGTCTGGCTGCCGTTATCGCAGGTACGCCATGGTTATTGCACCGCTGCCATTACCCTGCCCAGCACTTCGTAAATGGCATTACGGATGGTTTGCCACCATTCGGGTGCCTGTTCTTCTTCCCATTTCAAGTGAGCGCCGTGCACGACATAATCGTGAATCGATTCGACCTCTTCCTCGGTTAAAACCTCCGCAAACGAAATCATACCAACATCCAAGAGAATGCCGCCGCGGACAATCTGCTGAAATGCGTCGTGACTGCCTTTGCTGATTTCTCGCAAATCTTTGACCAAGTCGTCACTGATCAGTACTGCCCCGTGACAGCGCCAACAGTGGTTGTTGTATAGATTTGCCCCCGCATTAATGGTCTCATCCGTTCCCCGTCTTGGCGGTGGTTCGGACATACCTGGTTTGGGTGGCAACGCGGGCAAGACCTGAGTGCCATCTAATTTGTAAACCAGCAGACGGCCGTTTCCAGCGGATGCTGATTCGGGCAGACTGAGAGTCAGACCACCCACGCCTCCCCAGCCAGCCATCAGGGCGATATACTGGGTGCCGTCAACGTCATAGGTAACAGGCGGAGCGATCACGCCGGTTTGGGTGTTCGCCTGCCACAGCGTTTCGCCCGTATCGGCCGCGTACGCCACTAACCTTCCGTCACCGGTACCCTGAAATACGAGATTACTGGCGGTGGAGAGTACGCCCCCGTTCCACATCGTGGGATGTTCGACCCGCCATACTTCTTTTTGCGTCGTGGGATCCCAGGCGAGCACTTTTCCTTTCATTGCGCGCTTAACAATTGCAGCCAACAGCGCAGGGCTAATAGACGTCGTCATCGCTACCGCTTCCTGAGATTCAGATTGCCCCAGATTCCAGTGAGGACCCTTCAGGTAGGTAAATCCTTTACTTGTGTTGTATGTATACGTGCTCTCCATCGCTGGAATGTAGACCAGACCCGTTTTCGCATTAAACGCCATTGGCTGCCAGTTGTGTCCGCCGGATGGTGCCGGCCTCGTCGTCTGTGATTTTCCGTAATGATCGGCGTTCTCGGTTTCTACGGGTCGGCCAGTTGCCATATCAACATGGCTGGCCCAGTTTATGGTTGTATATTTTTCTGCGGACAATAGTTCCCCGGTGGTTCGATCCAACACGTAGAAAAATCCGTTTTTGGGCGCCTGCATCAAAACTTTGCGACTGGTACCACCAAATTCGATGTCTGCCAGAATAATGTGTTGCGTGGCGGTATAATCCCAGGTGTCGCCGGGCGTTGTCTGGTAATGCCAGGCGTATTCACCATTGTCAGGGTTGATCGCAACAATGGATGACAGAAACAGGTTGTCGCCGCCCCCGGGACTGCGGATGTGCCGATTCCACGGCGAGCCATTGCCCACGCCGAAATAGAGTAGGTTCAGTTCGGGGTCATACGCCATCGAATCCCATACAGTGCCACCGCCGCCAACCTGCCAGTACAGATCACCGGTCCAGGTTTCTGCCGCCATTTTTAGCGCGTCAGACTCATAGGGCTCACTGGGATTTCCCGGCACGGTGAAGAACCGCCAGGCCAGTTCGCCGCTTTGCACGTCGTAACCTGAAAGGTAACCGCGTACCCCGTATTCGGCGCCGCCATTGCCAATAATCACTTTACCGTTCACAACTCTTGGTGCGCCTGTGATGGTGTACGGGCGATCAGTGTCGATAGTCACGACATCCCAATTAACCTCACCGGTCTCGCTGTCGAGGGCGATCAGCCTGCCATCAATGGTGCCCACAAAGATCTGATCACCCCATGCGGCAACACCGCGGTTCACGACATCACAGCATGCATTTGCCCCCCAGGCGCGGGGCACTTCAGGGTCAAACGACCACTTGAGCTCTCCGGTTCTTGCATCCAGCGCAAAAACCTTACTCCACGAGCCTGTGGTGTACAGCATGCCGTCAAAGACCAGTGGCGATGCCTCAAGACCACGCGTGGTGCCCGTGTCAAAATACCAGTCCAATCCAAGTTGGTTAACGTTTTGCTCGTTAATTTGGGTCAAGAGGCTTAGCCGCTGTTCGCTATAAGTCCTGCCGTGCGTTAACCAATTTCCGGGTTGGTCATCGGCACTTTCGATTCGTGCGCCGTCGACTGAGGCGAAGGTGCTGGCGCTGAGTAGCAGTATTAACGCCAGGCAATAGTTGTGTCGCTTCATGGTATCTCCCTTAGGCTAACGACCTTACCACAGGGTTGATATTGGTGATCTTTGTGAGCGTCCACCTAACAAAGTACATGCGCTTTCATGGTCTTATGTTGGCGGTTGCGGGGGATGTCACTTTGATGTGATTCGGTAGATGACTGTAGCGTCTTTTGTTCCTTTGGTTGTAAGCGATTTCGCATCTAAGCCATCAACGATTGTATGCTCGTTATGAGCTCGGAAAAAAGTTTGTGACACTCTTTCATTCTTTTTTTTAGCACGCTCTGTTTAGGTCGAAGTGCTTAGTAGTGGTTCTTCCAAACTCAATCCGGAGTGCTTCAAGCGTTGTTCCGTAAATGAACCTCTCCGCGGACCCAGCCTGATTTTGAGTATTACCAGGTTATTAGATGTTAGCGTGGTAGGTTGAAGTTTAACTTTCTAATGGTTACGGGGGAATTGATCACGAAGAAACAGTTTCAAACGACAACTTTTTTACTTTCGGTGATTGCTCTAGCGGGGTGCGGAAACGATGAAATTGTAGAGAGTGTTCAATCAGTGGCGCCGGTTTCAAAAAGTGTGCCCCCTAAGGCCATGATCCTACGGAATGTCTATTTTGTTAGGGTGACCCACCAACACAATGGTAATGATGTGCATAACATTTTCGCTGTTAAGGACGATGGTACCGGTCTCTCGCAATTAACGACATCTCCTGCAGACGGGGAGTATGACAATCAATCACCCGCAATTTCCCCTGATGGTACTCGTATTGCTTTTATGACAATGCGTCGTTGAGCCGACCCAAATAATGGGAATACGTCAGAAATATATGTCATGGATATTGATGGGTCCAATCAAATCCGCCTGTCAAAAAACGACGGGATTGATGAAGACTCGACGCGATGGTGTAACGATGAAAGCTTGTCGTTTTCAAGCCACGGCAGTGTAATTGAAGTGGACGCTGTTGATGCCAACGGCGACAATCCGAGGGCTATCGTCGCAGTGAATGGCAACGACTACAATTTTTCCGTGGATTGTGCAGAGGCGAACATTGTCTTTATTAGAGATCCTGGCCGATATGTGATCCTTGCGGACAGAAATGGTGGTAATCAAAAGTATTTGGGCGGTAGGGGATCACTAACCAGCGAGCAGCCAAGATTTTCTCCCAAACGATGGCCGAGTAGTCTATGGAACCAATCTGGCAGACCCGATTTTCTTGATTAGGGATATCTTTGTGATGGATGCCGCTGACTTGAATAACGACCACAGGGCGACAACCGACAACGAATTACCATCAGCACTTATGGTGCGGGTAGTTCCAATCCCATGTGGTCGCCCACTGCCGATTGCATTGCTTACTCGGCACGTCTTAAACAATCACGAAATCAGGAAGATAGAGATTAGTGCTAGTTCAGATAACGTTGTCGTCGCTGCGCCACCCAACGGATTTGTGGGGGATTGGTACTAGGTTCTATCAGATTAGATGGGCGGTAATTTGGCGGAAGAAACACCCGCTTAACATTCCGTAAGAGCACTGTTTCACAAGGGACTTCCTTTGTAGTCATGGCCTATATAGATGTCTATCTCTATGGTAGGGGTCTAGGCAGGCAGCCATCATCAAATCTATGAAATCGCTTAATACCCCTCAGAAAACCATCCTCATCGGTCTTGCATGCCTGACGCTTGCAGGGTCGCTGCTTCAATACTTAGTCAAGCCAACGCCAGCGCTATTCAACCCAATAAAAGAACAACCCTCAACCTACGAAGGCAAGGTGATCAATGTAACCGACGGGGACAAGATCACAATATCGAATGCGCGGAACGAGAAGATCAAAGTTCGCCTAACAGGCATAGACGCGCCAGAATCAGAACAACCCTTTGGTAAAGACTCGACGATAAAACTTGGTTTAATTGTCGCTGATAAAGAGGTGAGGATAGACACCATCAAGAAAGACAGCCTTGGGAATGTCCTCGGAAAAGTTTGGGTGCAGCCCTCTGACTGTTCCACCTGCGGTAAGACGTTGAACGCTAATCACGCTCAGTTACTAGCAGGCATGGCTTGGTGGGACAGCCAGAACGCCGACGAGCAGTCTCCCGAAGACCGGGGAAGATATGAGTCTGCCGAGCGTGAGTCGAGAAATAGAAAGCGTGGTCTCTGGTCTGAATCCAACCCCATGGCACCCTGGGACTGGAGGAGGGGGTTAGCACCTAACTTGATGGATGGTGCAGCTCAAAGAAATACTGCGAGAGATGACTAGCTGTGCCGAAGCTAAGATGTACCTGGACCCATGTGGCCTTGCTGAGATCGGGCGGTGATTCAGATAGGGCTGCTTGTCAATGGCTGTGCGCTGACTAAAGCATTCACTGACAGGTAACACGCCATTACGACCGAAGGGAGAAGCGCCTTCGCACGTCGTCACCTGTCGGATCTAACGTCTGCATGTATCGGTAGGTTGAGTCCAAGCATACGGCTGAAATAGGTCTGCTTTAGCCTTAGTAGCGTACCCACTGTAGGCAGGAATGCAGATAAAGCCATCAGCAAAATTATCAACCAATGGAGTAAACAAATAGGAATGGACACAGACCGCGCACAGCTCACAACCCGGCAGCTAATCCTTGCAGCAGGCAGTGCCGCTGTCACACAATTTTTGTCATCAAACGCAAATACACCGCCCCTGGAAATCGCGATGATACACGGATGGCAACGCCAAGAAGCCAACTGATCGATCCTGAACAACCGCTGGGCTATCATCTTGTTTCAAGATGCGTCCGCAGTAGTTGGCTCTGCGGCAAAGATCCACTATTCGAACGAAATTACGATCACCGCAAAGATTGGATGGAAGCACCAATGTTTCATCTCGCACAATTTTTTGCCGTGGCCATCGATGCCTTTGCCATCATGAGTAATCTTTTTAACCTGGTGGTTTATGTGAACGTCCACTTAAAACTGACATCTGCTTTCAAGGTCTTAGGATAGCGTGGGAAATTATTGACTGCGGTTGTGGGAAATACGACTTTGATGGAATTCGGTAGATGACTGTGGAGGCTTTTTAGTTTGTTTGGTTGTGCGAAGTAGGGCAACTAAATCATCAGCGCTTGTCTGCTTGCTGACCGCCAAAAAAAGTGTTCCTCGATTTGTTTATTACAATACTCTGTTTCTTTGTCTGTTCGTCACCCAAATAAAAAACGCCCCAATTAAGGGGCGTTTTTAATCAAAGATCAGTAAAACCTATCGAAGTCTTCTGCGTCGGTTGAACGCTAGGCCTAACAAACTTAGACCGAGCAGCGCCAGCGTAGCGGGTTCATGCACACCAGCGATATTATCACTAGCAATCATCGTATGTCCGTTCAGCGTAGCAAGCGATTGGCCTCCTGTGAGAGTGCTAAATGTGCCGGGAGCATAGCCAACGACGCCAGTTGTTAAAGGCGACGTGCTCATCGTAGCCGTACCGGCATCGCCTACCCAGCCTGTAAACTGAATCGTTGACCCTAACGCGGTTAACATTGTATTTAGCCATGTACCTTGAGCCGCGTTATAACAACATGGTTCTGACAACAGACCAACATTACCACCGCTCTGCAGAAATGTTGCCATCGCCGAAACTTCAGCAGCGCTGTACGGATTTCCTGCTGGACCAGTCCCACAACACCCGATGTTAACAAATAGCAAATCAACTCCCGTTAGAACGCTAGAATCGATGCTGGCCGATGAGAGCGTCGATGTCACCCCAAATGTGGAGTTAAAGTGGTTGTTGAAAGTTGAGCCATCTGGGTAATCAGAAGGAAGTTTGTCGGAGACCACGACGTTGGTGCCGCTGCCTAATAGGTTATCTAACAATTGATTTCGTGGGGCGGTGTTGCTCGCCATTGAGTTTACGTCGCCAAACACTTCAATAATTCCTGCCTGAACTGTAATGGGTGCATGCAGTCCACAAAAGAGGACCGCCATCCAAATGTATCTAGTAATGTTCATTTTAATAAAAGCCCGTAGTTAGTTTTTGAGTTTCGCCACGATTAGAAGCAATTATCACGCCATAATATAATTCCTATAAAATTCATATAGTTGTGAAACGCTCCAAGCGTAAGTGTAAAAATATTCGACACCTTAGGCGGAGTTTTAATAACCCGCGTTAGTTCGATCATGTCTCGCTATTTTAAGACGCTTCATCAAAAGGGAAAAAGATACACACTTTCGTGGCCTGAAGACGGGGTGGAAATGTCTCTTTGATGGGATTCAGGAGATGCTCGGGGACTTGTTGGTTGCAACAAAGTGACACACGCTTATTCGGGATCAAGCAATTGCGAGACATCACTTATGTTAATCAGTTTGATTATGCCCACACGCACACACGCACGCCTATGAAAATGTAAGTGCAGTT
>JBLIIB010000078.1:0-13850 GCA_047634795.1 Candidatus Azotimanducaceae bacterium
CCTGCCCAAAGCGAGCTTCTAGTCTGGTGCGCACATCAGACAGCCCCGCCAACCGCCCGACCGCCGCAGCATTATCAAAGCGTGAATCCGCCAACGCATCCGCTTTTGCCAATTCCGGTTCGAAGGCACCGGCAAGGTCCGCAAACTCATCGGCAAAAGCGGCTCGTTCCACTTCGGGAATAGGCTCGTTTTGAATGTGCTTACGCTTTACGAACTGCCAAAGCGTGTCTCTCCTTGAGCGAACTGCCGCAAGTTCACCCGCGGTGACAGTGTGTTCTTCACGGACAGCGTACTCATAAGATTCTCGCGCTTCAGCCAGATCCCGTTCCAAAGACGCTATCTTTTGGCGCGACTCGCGGGCGCCCCGCTCCCAGTCTTGAACAAGGTCGCGATGACTTTGTACAAGCGCCCGCGTTGGCGTGCGTATCGTTGTTATTTCTTTTTCGCCGGAAACAGACGGATGCAACAAAGCAAGCAGTCGTGCAACACGCGCCTGTGCGTCGGCCAAGTCTTTTCCGACACTGCGGATGCGACCCGCGATGTCACCTTGTTCTCGGACAACCTTGATCGTTGCTACAAGAGACGACGCGTCGGGAATGTCAATGATGTCGTCTAACCGCTGTTGCGCCGCGGCCAAACCTCTCTCAGTGTCTTCGACCGCGAGCGCGCTGTTCACACGATTGGAGCCCAACTCCCCGCGCTCGACAAGCAGCTGCCGTATGACACTAATCCCATTGCGTGGCGGGATCCGCTCGATCAGATTTTCGATCCCAGCTTCCTTCCAGCCAATCTCTGAAGCCAGACCGCGCAGTGCCTGTTCGGCAGCATTGAGCTCAGCTTCACGTTTGGGTAGGTCGGCGCGTTCGCTTCTGATTTCTATACGCCGTTCATCAAGATGGCGCACGTCATCCGTTCGACGCAATAACGCCTCATCGAATGTCAGCGTGACAAGTTCCTGCTTCGCCTGCTCCAACTGCCCTGTCAGTGTTTCAAGTTTGACCGACGCTGTGCCAACCTTGCGATCCGCAGCGTTTAAGATATCTTTGGCGTCCTCGGTCAAAGACGCAGTACCGTCAAGCTCGGCAATGGCCAGATTGAGTTCCTGCTTACGCCGAATATCCCGGTATACCCGACGGATTCGGCTTAAACGGTTGCGTTCTGCGGACGCCTTTTGCAGGGCATCGCCGACCTCGACATGCTCTTTTTCAGCGGCGTCGAAATCGCGCTTGAGCTCGCGCCATTTTTTTTCGGAAAGCGTGTGTTCTCTGAGCAGTTTTTCTGCTGCTTTAAGCTTTTCGTCGGCCTGGTAGAACTTACGGTGTCCGGCACGCCGGGGCGTCCAGAGTTTTTCGGCTTCTTCGTTCAAGTCGCTCAACCTGTCCCGCAGACCGCCAATACCAGCACCGGCCGAAAATAGCATCTGACCGATATCATCTTTGGCTTCGAGTATGTCCTGGCCACCATCATGAAGGCGCTTGTGATCAAGACTAAACATTCGGAGAAAGAAGGACCGGTCCGCGCCAGCCAAGAACGGTCCCAATACTCCGTCGCCGCCTGCGACTGGAGACTCGTCCGAATCAAGTAACGTGTCCTTGTTACCCTTTCGTCTAATCATCTCGAGGGTCGAAGAACCGTTCTCAAGCAATGCGCCAATGCGCATAGCCGAATTGTCGTGGAGAAAATTGTAGGGCGAGCGCGCAGGGATACCGAACAGCAGATCCTCGATCGCCGAAAGCGCTGTGGATTTTCCGGCTTCGTTTGGCCCATACACGATGTGAAAGTCCACCTCGGCGGTGGGCAGATCGACTGATTTATCTGAAAAATGCCCGTAGCGGGTTAGATCAAGCCGGCGCAACCGCATATTCACTCCTCCTGCGCCGTAAGTCGCGCCGTCAGGAACGGCATAACGTCGACCATGAGTTGAGCGTAGTCGCCATCGAGCGCAGCCTTGAGCAGGTCGTCATCAATATCGTCTCGGATCTCGTGGGGTAGCTTACGAATCATTTCACCAATATCGCCTCCCAATTGTGTAAGTAGTTCGTCGTCCGTATGCGCGGATTGCAGCATCCGCTGCAACTCGCCGATCGCGTCCTCACGCTCCAACTGTGCTTGCGGATCAACAAGTGGAGTTGTCGACGCGACAACCTTCTCGACCCACGCGATTTCGTTGCCAAGGCCTAACGCACTCGCCCGCGCCTCAACCAGCAACTGATCAGCGGACGCGATCAGTTGGTCGTGAATGTCTGTTTGTCCTTCCAGAGCTATACGGCAAACGAGCAGCCGCCCATCGGCCTCATTCGCCACCGCAGCTTTAAGGGCAAACCCAATACGGTCAAGCGCAGCACCGAAGCTGGTCGCGTCTTTCATATCTACGGGAACATAGGACCAGCGCACGACGTCGAACGGAATAGGAGCCAAGGCTGTTACCTGCCCATCGTCTACCGTAATCAGATTCGCACCTTTGGCGCCGGTTTCACGACGATGTCGTCCCTGCAAATTGCCCGGAAAAACAATGTGCGGGTACTCATGAACGACCTCGGCCTGATGCACATGGCCGAGTGCCCAGTAGTCGTAGCCCTTGTTCACAAGGTCTTCGGGCGAACATGGCGCGTAAGATTCATGACCGGCCCTGCCCGCAAGCGCGGTGTGCAGGACGCCGAGATTGAATGAGCCGGAGACAGGCGACGGGTATGTCAGCGATAGATTGTCAGTAACGTCGCGTTGTCGAAAGCTCTGACCATGCAGCGCAACATCGAGGTTATCCATCGCAAACGTTTCGGGTTTCGCAGAACCAAAGACGTGCACATTGGCGGGTAGTTCGAGCCGCTTTGTGATTTGACTCGCGGCATCATGGTTGCCGTGGAGCAAATAGACGGGAATGCCCTCGGCATTCAGCCGACCCATCTGCCCAGCGAAGAACAACCCCGTGTTGTAGTCGCGCCAATCACCGTCATAGAGGTCCCCGGCAATGACAAGGAAGGCGACATTCTCATCGATTGCGAAGGTGACGAGCTGGTCGAAGGCATCGCGTGTCGCCGAACGAATTCGGTCTACGGCGTTGCCTTCGTGTCCGGTAAGCCCTCTCAAAGGGCTATCGAGGTGAATGTCAGCGGCATGCAAAAAGCGAAAGGAGCTCATGAATGAGCATCCTTTCCACAAGTTAACACCATCGTCGCTTCCCCCATAACAGATAAGGCTAACAGGGCCGGCAATCATCCTGCAAGAAATCAAAACATCTCAAAGTGACCCACTTATTCGAGATTAGATGTGTGCAAGAAATCACCTCGCATGATTCGAGTCAGTATCTCACACCGGTGCGCCTGATTAAGCGTGTATCGCTATCGTCACCACTTATCTGCGGGGTAACGCCTTACTCTCTCTACCGTTACCACGGCGCTTGTCAAAGACATGCGTCTATTCACTGATTTCAGCCCCAATGGAAGATTGATTATCTGCTGTTATATTTTTTAGCATCGTAAGGACGACGCGCGCTGAATTGTCAGCCGCTTCCTGCGCAAAGTTTTCATAGGATTCATGAGCTCTGCCATCGGCTTTGTCAGAAAGAGTTCTAATGACAATAACCGGGACCCCGAACTCATGAGCGATTCGCGCTACCGGTCCTCCTTCACTTTCCACTGCATAGGCATCGAATCGATCACGCAGAAAATCGACATAATGCTGACTCGCAATAAACGCTTCTCCGCTAACAATTCGGCCCTCAAACACATGCTCTTTGCCGACAACCTGTCTGGCAGCTGCGCTTGCGATTTTTCTCAAGTAAGGGTCTGCCGGGATACTACCGTCGTCGTTAACGCCGCAGTCGGGCTTCCAGACAAACCCATCATCTGTCTCCGTGCCGCAGTCGTGAATAATGAAGTCTGTTGAGACAACGACGTCCAGAACGTTAGTGTGGTCTGCAACACCACCGGCAATACCGGTGAAGATAATCCGGCTGACACCGAATTCATGAATCAGAATACTGGTGGTCGCGCTCGGCAGCATCCCGTATGCCCCGGCGCGGGCAAGAACAACATCGACTGAATTCAGCCGAGCACGATGATAGTCCACGCCACCAATGGTGTTAGTTTCCGTAGTCTCAGCTTTAGCGATCAGTAGATCGAGTTCGATATCGAGAGCGGTCAAAATGCCAATGGGTTTCGATTGTTCTGCGTGACTGTACGACGCGCCCGTTGCGATGACGAGTAACAAGCTGACAATCAGCCAGTGCTCTTTTACTAAAGTAACCATTTCGAACTGACTCCGATTTAGTGATTTTTTTAAGGACCCGTCAACAGCAACGATAAGTAACACCAGAAAAGCTGGAACTGGAAACTGATCGACGATATTGCGCTGCTGAAAATACTACATTACAAGTCCAACAACCAAGAGCTAGTAGGCATTGATCATCGCTTCCCTCCAGTGAAGTGGGAATATCTTTTCATCTGTAGGTCTGTCTCAAAGCGAGACCAGAAGAATGTCCGGCCCGCGCCTTCGCGGCGTTCAATCTGTAATTTAAAGCGTCCCCGAGGCATGGGTTCGCGCCTCAAAATGACTGACATTTGATGCGGCAGCATCGAACACGATACGGGACACACTTTAGTCTGGCCCAAGCAGATAAGTTATAACCGCGATAGTAAATCTTCACTGGCTTACACGTTATCCCGCACAGTTAAAGTGTGTGCCCTTGTTAGAGCGGGCGGATCGGTGAGGATGGGTCAAACACAAGCTTAATCAATTAATACAGCGATTGGTCTGTTCACTGCGAGCCAGACGCGACTTTTAGGGCAATCCATTGATGAAATAATCCGAAGGGATATGCCGAAATACCACGCCACACCCTCTATCTTATGTGCGATTGCAGATACGAATCACAAATGCGCAACGCCGTTCCTGGATCAGGAAATGAAGTTGTGTTCATTTTCTTACGGGTATACGCTGGTTGGTCCTAAGACGTTACTGAGTATAAGAATGAATAAAAAGAAACTTAGAAACCCTACTGCTATCTTTATCCTGACACTGTTTTTCTCCAGCTTCACGTTCGCCGATTCCTGGTGGGAAGAAAACCTAGACCCCACGCTTTGGACGGCAACCTGGGCTACTGCATCAAAGACGATAACCCCTTTTGATGGCCCGCTACCAACAATTAACGACGTAACCATTCGCCAGATCGTTCGCATCAGCGAAGGCGGAAGAATGGTTCGAGTATCGTTGACTAACGAATTCGGTACTGCGCCTTTGAATGTTGGCGAAGCACGTGTTGCTAGCAGGGCATCTGGTTCTGCTATTGATGCCTCATCCGACACAGCGTTGACGTTCGGTGGTTCAACTAATATTTCGATTGCACCCGGTGGTCGCGCTATCAGCGATCCCATCGCCATGAACGTTGCTGATCTTTCAGATCTGGTCATCAGTATTTACCTGCCTGAGGATGTTACCAGCTCAGGATCACCCGTGAGTTATCACGTGAGGGGTCTTCAGACCAACTATTTTGCGAGCGGCAATCAAACGGCTGCCGAGGATCTGGCTACTTCAGAAACCACGGTTTCTTACTTTTACCTAGCGTCTGTTGACGTCGCAAACTACTGGGAAATGCCTGTTATCGCAACCTTCGGCGATTCAATTACCGATGGTGATCAGGTCTCAACTGCTGAACCTGTTGATCTGAATGAAAGGTACCCTAATCTTCTCTCTGAAGCGATCATCGCCGGCGGAAAGGCCGCAGGCGTGATCAACCTCGGCATCTCCGGGAATCAGGTCACCGCAAATTTCCTTGGAGAAAACCCTGCAGCGAGATTGAATCGCGACATCATGACCCAGGCAGGTGTTACCCACGTCCTCTTTGTACAGGGCATCAACGATATCGGGTTACCGGTGCTGCTAAACATCCTCGGTATTCCAACAGCTGAGGTCAGCTCAGATCAGGTTATCGAGGGTCACAAACAGATCATCGCCAGGGCAAAAGCTGCAGGATTAATAACCATCGGCGGCACACTATCACCCTCCGGCGGATCTGCGTTGCCCGGATACTCCGGTGACGTGACCGAAACCAAGCGTCAGGCAGTGAATGCCTGGATCAGGGATAGTGGTGCTTATGATGTTGTGGTGGACTTTGACGCTGCGCTCGCGGACTCGGCTGATCCTACGATCATGAACCCAGCGTTGACTGCCGATGGCTTGCATCCTAATTCAGCAGGCTATCAGGTCATGGCTGATACAACGTTTGCAGCTATAGGTGGTTCGCTGCCCCCGAGGCGGTTCGAAGGAAACTAGACCGCTCAATCAACCCTGTTCACTGTCGATGATTCGACAGTGAACAGGGAAGATTACCGACACCGATCAGTCAGCGGCAGGGAGTTTCATCAGCATCTTGCCGAGATTTTTTCCTTCATAGAGCTGCTGAAAGGCCATCGGGAATGCGTCCACATCACCCTCAATCTCGTGAGATGGCAGTTTTAGCGAGCCCTCTTTAATCCAGACGGACATTCGTGCTCGCGCCTCGGCATAACGCTCCGCGTAATCAAATACCACAAAGCCCTGCATCCTCGCACGCATCGTACCGAGCCAAATATAATTGTTCGGGCCGGTCATTTCTTCTTCTGTGTACTGGGATGTTGATCCACACAACAACACAACGCCTCTCATACCAATGAGGCTCAAACTAGCATCCAGTATTACTCCTCCGACGTTGTCGTAAATCACATCCAAACGGTTAGGCGCGGCCGCCTCGAGTTGGTCAAACCAGTCGGCGTCCTTGTAGTTAATCGCGACGTCATAACCAAGCTCTTCTTTCAGCCATTGGCACTTTTCATCAGACCCGGTTAAACCGATGACCGTCGCACCCGCTAATTTGCACAATTGACCCGCAATTGAGCCTACCGCGCCCGCAGCGCCATTGATTAACACTGTCTGTCCCGGCTGAGGTTTACATTCTTCAAACAGCGCAAAGTAGGCTGTTAATCCAGAAACGCCAAATCCACCAAGCCATGCTCCGAGAGGTGCTTGGCTTACGTCACAATGCTCGAGTTCATCGGGTCCACAGAGGATATAATTCTGTACCCCACCAGATGCTAGGACGTAGTCACCTACGTCATAACCACTCAGGTTAGATTCAACCACCCGCCCTGCCGCCGTGCCCCGCACCAGATCGCCCGGTCTTACCCGGAACAGAAACTGGTCAGAATCCCTTACGATCAAACGCAATGCTGCATCCAATCCAAAATAGTGAGATTCAACCAATACCTGCCCATCACCACACGCTGGCGCAGGCGATTCTTTAGTTTCAAAATCCTCTGGCCCAGCGATACCTGCCGGAACCTGTTTAAGAAACAATTGCTGATTTACCCTTTCGTTCAGACCCGAACTCATCCTATCTCCTACAATTTATTGGTTTAAAAAAAGCGAAAAAAAAGCGGGTGCAATGCATCCGCTTTTTCAAAGATCTCTTTCGAGACTTCTCTTTTAAGATTTAGTTGAACTTCATACCCAATTCAACACCCCACTGAAGTGGTGCGCCATATTGCGTAAAGTTCCATAAGCCACCGACAGAGTTGGCAGATACACGATACTCTTCGTCGAGCAGATTCTTGCCAAAGATAGTCACGTGGTACTTCTCATCGGGATCAGTATACGTGATATTCATATCAACCAATGTCCGTTTTTCCATCTGCGTAAACGTCGGATGACGGGCTACGCCTGTAGCCACAGCATTCGGATCAAATGGGCTCATCTCAGCTTCGCTCTGATAATGTCCAGATAAGTAATAGGTAATCGTCGCGCCACTAGATAACGGCTGCACGTACGTTGCCTGTGCACCTACCTGATACTCAGATGAAAACGGAATATCCAGACCGGAGAGATCGACCCCCTCAAAATCGAACTCATCGTAGGTTGCATCCAGATACCCGAGAGATCCACGAATAGTCAGGTTTTCTGTTGCAAGCCAAGTCGCTTCAATTTCAAGACCGGTAGAGTTTGATTCACCTGCATTGAGTGTGATCGTTTCCTGACCTTCAGTTCCGCTGAGCGGGTCAACGAAACGGAATACCTGGTTACGTTGTAGATTTTCGTAGTCTGTGTAGAACACAGAAGCGTTGAATCGGACTACGCCGTCAAACAGATCACCCTTGAAACCAAATTCATAGTTGATGTTGGTTTCTGGATCGTAAGAGATACAGGTGACTAGCTGAGAACAAGTTTCGCTAAACCCGCCCGACAAGAAGCCGGTCGCAACACTTGCATACATCAAGTAGTCGCTCTCAGTTTTATAATCTACTACAACTCTCCAAGTTGTTTCAGACCACTCTTCCGAGCTGTCTGCTATGAAGGCATAGGCGCTGTCAGGTATAGGTGAGACGCGCGGATCGATTTGTATTCCTTCGAGCCCTGCTCGACTAACAGATGTTGATCGTATGTCGATACAATTGCCATCAGCATCTTGCAATGTGTCCCTGGCTTCCGTGAATTGATTACAGGGGCCGCCGCCTCCTGTTGGCTTCCTGAAGTCTTTTTCATCTTTGGTATTACGAACACCAACCGTCAAACTCCACTGATCATTGAAGTCATAAGTACCATCCGCATACAACGCCATTGATTCACGTTCCTGCTGAACCTGGCCAGCACCTGGGTCACCTGTAATTCCGCGAATATCGAGATTAACAAATCCGCGGTCATCAAAAAGCGGAGCGCCCGGGAATAGCGAAGATAGGCCTACTGTTGCAAAGGATCTAAAATCGAGATCGTCGGTGATATAGATGGCACCTACAACGAAATTAAAGGGGCCATCAAATTCAGACAGCAGCCTGATTTCTTGCTGAAACTGCTCACGTTCAAGATTACGTGTGGCATCAAACAGCGATAAGAACGCTTCACCCGTATAGGTGCTTGGCAGCGTCTCCTCCTGTTCACGATAGCCCGTGACGGACTTGATAGTGTAATTATCAAGCGAGTACGACAAGTTCAGGTAATAGCCGTCTACGTCCACCTGGTGTCCATCTCGAATATTGATGCCGTTACCCTGCTGAGTCATGCCTGTGCTGAACGGGTTTGAGTGTCCCGCCGCGTGGATGCCGGGGAAACCCAATAACTCAAGCAAAAACCCTTCACCACCTGGGGTTTCGTTAATAGCTGCAGGTGAGTCCGATCTGTCACGAACAACCTCCCAAAGAAAGTAAGCTTCAAACTGGTCATTAGGCTGCCAAAGTAGCTTTGACTTAGCGGCGAACACATCCTTACCTGCTAGATTCTCTCCTCCTCCCGTTGTTACCTGGCTCAGCTCCGGTGGCAGCTGATCAGGCGTAATACCGAACAAACCATAAAACGGTGAGTTAGGGAACGTCGCAGTATCTTTATCATTGGTGTAAAAACCATCTTCTTCAGTTTGCGAACCAGCGAATCTAAACGCTAATTCGCCCGGAATGATTGGAATGTCAAAACCGACCTGAAGCTTATAATTGTCGGAATCGTTATTCAAACCAGGGTAGGAACCTGCGGAAACCTTAACCTCCCCGCCAAACTCATTCATATCAGGCCGTTTGGATGTGATCGCAATCACACCACCCGTGCTGTTTTTACCAAACAGCGTGCCTTGAGGTCCGCGGTAAATCTCTACCTGCGCCAGGTCGAACAATTCAACAAACTGTGATTGCACGTGGTTTAAAGCAAATTCGTCGATAAGGATACCTACACTAGGGTCCTGGGTGGTCAGTATAGAGATACTGCCCGTTCCACGAATACCACCGGCCAAAGCATTGAAGCCGGTTTGTATTGTTAAGTTCACGTTAGGCGACAAATCGGAAATTGCCCGAATGTCATTACCAAACGTTTTTGAAATCTGATCCGAAGTCAGCGTCGATATTGCGATCGGCGTATCCTGCTGTGAAACAGCTCGTTTTGTACCTGTTACGATAATTTCTTCTAAAACTCGATCGTCTGCTGCTTGCAAAGGTAAGCTAAACGTCACCGCAGTCCCAAGCAGACCACCAATCAATGCACGAAATGTTCTCGTAGACATATTCCCTCTCTCATTTTTATTATTTTGTACCACCTGATCCACGTGTTCTGGAACGGCAGCTGCTAGCACTGTACCCCAAGACTTACAACCTGACCAGTTTACTCATTCGACAAATCGACCTACTCTTGCCAAACATCATGGTTCTTTCAGGAAAAACCATTAAATCCAATGGCAGAAGAGACTTGATGCGAATTAGCTAGGAATCTGTGAATACGCGGCTTTACGTTAAAAACAACATTACAATTATTCAGAACCCTGTAAGACCGGAATACTTTCCCTGTTAGCCGAGCCCTAACCCGGGCGCCAATCTGCGGGAGGTAATTCGATCAACATCTTGTTGAGATTCTTTCCTTCATACAGTCCTTGGAAAGCTGCCGGGACGATAATTGCATCACCCTGCAACTCATGGGGGGGGTATTTTGAGCGAGCCGTCCTTGATCCACTTTGCCGTTCGCCTTCGCACCTCAGCATAGCGGTCTGCATCGTCGAATATCACAAACCTCTATATGCGAGCGCACATCGTTCCCAGCCAGATGTAGCTGGCAGGTCCTCGCTTCTCTTCTTCGGTGTGTTGGGAGGTGGAACCAAAAAGCAGTGCTACGCCTCGCATACCGATCAATTTAGAGCTATGACCCAGGTTATCTCGGCCGACGTTGGCGAAGATAACATCCAGCCGTTCCTGCGCGGTTTCTCACAACGGCTCCTAAGAATCAGGAACTTTGTAGTTTAGTGCAATGTCTTATCGGGTTCCGTCCAGCAGCTGTTCGCAGTTCCTGACCGAATCTGTTCTGCGATAACCCAAGCGCCAGCCAACTTACAGAGCTGCCCCGGGGATTGAAATCAAGATGCCTGCCCCGCCATTGATGAATAAATTTTATCCTGGCTGCACATTACTCAAAGACCATAAAATGGGGCTGTCAGGTCCAACACACTACAACCGCCGAGCCAGCCTCCCGGGGCTTCTGGCTAACATCACAGCGCTCAAGGCCTACCCTATTGCTGATCGCGTAGTTTTGTAAGCCGCCAGAAACGAGCACGTACTCACCAACCTCAAATTCCGAACTGTTTGACTCCATGATGTTCCCGGCAATCGAGCCATACACAATATCGTCTGGCTTTACTCTAAGTAGAAACTCACCACTATCCATGACGATCAACCGCAGGGCCGCATCGACGCCGGCATAGTGAGATTCAGTTAGCATCTCGCCGGCACCAATTTCAGCTAGCCGTGATTCTTTTACTTCAAAGTCTTTGGGACCTGAAATGCCCGTGGGCACCTGCTCCAGAAAGAGCTGCTTGCTAATTCGTTCACTTGTACCGCTCGTCCTACTTTTCTCCTGCTAAAAAAAAAGCGGATGCCAAGGCATCCGCTTTTGATCGTCAACGTGAATAACTCACATAACTTGTGGGTTAGTTAAACTTCACACCAAACTCAATACCCCACTGCATGGGCGCACCATACTGTGAGAAGTTCCAAAGGTTGGCAACCGAGTTTGCGGAAACACGATATTCCTCATCCAACAGGTTCTTGCCGAACACTGTGACGTGATATCTGTCTTCAGGATCGGAGTACGTAACGTTGAGATCCACAAGAGTACGCGATTCGATCTGCGTATGCGTTGGATGCCTCGCGGTCTTGCCAGCGAAAGCGGCATTCGTACCAGCTGCAGCGTTAGGATCAAACGGACTTGTTTCCGCATCATCCTGATAGTGAGCAGACAGGTAATAACTAATGGTTGCACCACTGCTAAGTGATTGCACATAAGTTGCCTGCATGCCTAGCTGAACCTCTGAAGCAAACGGGATATCTAGGCTAGTCAAATCCAGACCCTCAAACGAAAACACATCGTAGGAAGCATCAAGATATCCCAGGCTACCACGGACAGTGAGATTGTCAGTCGCAAGCCAAGTCACTTCTAGCTCAAGGCCTGTGGAGTTTGATTCACCTGCATTTAGCGTGATCGTTTCCTGACCAGGGTTACCGCTGACTGGATCTGTAAATCTAAACACCTGGTTACGCTGTAAGTCTTCGTAGTCC
Source organism: Candidatus Azotimanducaceae bacterium (assembly GCA_047634795.1). Classification (GTDB taxonomy): domain Bacteria; phylum Pseudomonadota; class Gammaproteobacteria; order Pseudomonadales; family Azotimanducaceae; genus UBA9659. Next base: position 12,048 of record JBLIIB010000078.1, read on the forward strand.
GTATAGAACACGGAAGCGTTCAATCGTAAAATACCATCCATCAAGTCGCCTTTAAAGCCGACTTCGTAGTTGATATTGGTTTCTGGGTCATAAGAAATACAGGAGGTGACCTGAGTACAGGTTTCACTGAATCCACCTGCAAGGAAACCGGTTGCAACACTGGCATACCAAAGATTGTCATTTTCAGATTTGTAGTCAACCACTACTCGCCAAGTTGTTTCACTCCACTCTTCGGTAGAATCGACAAGATTCCCGTGTGCAGAGATAGGCGGTTGCGTTGAGTGCGGATCAATTTGCGTCGCACCTATACCCAAACGACTCACATTCAGAGAGGCCGAATCAATACACTCGCCGTTAGCATTCTGTTGAGCGTCCTGTGGTTCCGTGAATTGGTTACAGGGACCACCAGGTCCGAGAGGTCTATAAAATGATTTCTCATCGTTAGTATGACGAGCACCGACAGTCAAACTCCACTGATCGTTAAACTCATAGGTGCCATCAGCATAAAACGCTAAAGATTCCCGGTCCTGGGTCAGCCGATTACCTGCTGGATCACCCGTCAGTGCGCCTACGTCACCAAAGAAAAAGTAGAGGAAACCTTGAGTCGCATATGAGCGGAATGCCAGGTCGTCAGTGGTATAGATCGCACCAGTTACAAAGTTTAGCGGTCCATCAAATTCAGTCACTAATCGAAATTCTTGCTGAATCTGTTCTCGCTCCAGATTACGCGTTGCATCGAACAAAGAAATGAACGCTTCACCTGTATAGGTGCTTGGCAGCGCTTCTTCCTGCTCACGGTAGCCCGTGATCGACTTAACTGTGTAATTGTCAAAATTGTACGTCAAATTCATGTAGTAGCCATCAACATCAACCTGATGGCCATTTTGAATATTGATACCAGCTGCCTGGTTGGTCATACCCGTACTGAACGGGTCACTGTGTCCAGCTTCGTGAATTCCTGGAAAACCAAGCAAAGGGAAGAGGAAACCTTCGCCTTCTGGTGTTTCGTTAATGCCCGGAGGCGCAGCGGATCGATCGCGCACTATTTCCCAGAGGAAATAGGCTTCAAAATCGTCATTCGGTTGCCACAACAATTTGGCCTTAGCGGCAAACACATCTTTGCCACCTAATGATTCGCCACCGCCAACTGTGTTGGGATCAAATCCCAGACCAGAACCTGGATTGAAGGTCGCTGTATCTTTGTCGTTAGTATAGTAGCCATCTTCCTCGGTTTGCGAACCAGCAAAACGGAACGCTAATTCACCAGGAATAAGTGGGATATCGACTGCAGCCTGAATCTTGTAGTTATCAGCATCATCGCCAACACCTAAATAAGAACCGGCGGATACTTTAACTTCCCCTCCAAACTCGTTCATGTCCGGACGCTTTGACGTGATAGCAATAACACCACCAGTACTGTTCTTACCGAACAGCGTGCCCTGCGGACCGCGATATATTTCTACCTGCTCAAGGTCGTACAGTTCAACAAACTGAGATTGCACGTGACCCAAGGCAAAATCGTCGATCAGAATACCGACAGATGGATCCTGCGTGGTTAGAATTGAAAGACTACCTGTACCGCGAATACCGCCTGCAACTGCGTTAAAGCCAGTCTGTACAGTCAGGTTTACGTTTGGAGCCAAATCGGCAACTACCCGAATATCGTTACCAAATGTTTTATCAATTTGGTCAGACGATAATGTTGAAACAGCAATCGGCGTATCCTGCTGCGATATCGCACGCTTGGTACCCGTCACTATGATTTCTTCTAAAACTCTGTCATCTGCTGCCAGCACCGGTAAG
>JBLIIB010000079.1:0-13840 GCA_047634795.1 Candidatus Azotimanducaceae bacterium
TCCGTCAACGGAGCAGTAAACAGTGGAACCGTCGGACCAACTCAAGAATCTAGGCTTCACCAGTAACGAGGCAAAGGCTTACGTGACGTTGCTCGGCTGTCAGCCCAGCAGTGCTTACGAAATCGCCAAGCGTGCGGGCTTGCCGACCTCTAAGATCTACGAGACGGTCGCGAGGCTCACCGCTAAGGGTGTCTTTCAGGCCAGCGAAGACGATAGTGGCAATCAGCAATATTTCGCCATGGCTCCAAGGGACCTGATGGATTCGATTCGCAACAAGACGATTGTTGAAACGGAGCAGCTGCTCAATGTTTTGGAAAAGATCCCAAGCACCGATCAGAGCAACCTCATATGGCCGCTCCTCGATTCGAATCAAATAATGAGTAGAAGCCTTGAACTCATTAATCAGGCCACCGACACACTGCTGATCTCACTCTGGCCAGAAGAGCTCGCGTGGTGCGAATACGCACTCCGTGCTGCAGAACACCGCGAAGTGAAGGTCGCACTGGTGCATTTCGGGCGACCCAAAACACAGATAGGAGCTACTTATCACCATCCGGTAGAGAAAACACTCTACGCGGAAAAGGAAGGCAGGGGTCTCACCATCGTGTCTGACGGCGCACAAGTTGTTATCGCCAATTTCAAAATTGGCGGGGACGTCGACGGTGCCTGGTCAAGAAACGAGAGTTTTGTGACAGTGGCTGAAGATTACGTTAAGCACGATGTATACATCACCAAAGTCACAAAGTTTTTGGGCGCAGAGGTCACGAAACGTTTTGGAGAAGACTACCAACAATTACGAGACGTCTTTAACGCTGACGCCTGACATCAAGGCGAGTTGAAATTTACTCGGGAGAAATCGCAATGAAAATATTTTCAATCAACGGGCAGATCACTGATGAAGCCTCTGCCGTCATACCCGTCATGGACCATGGGTTTCTCTACGGTGATGGCGTCTTTGAGGGATTACGTTTTTACGGCAATCGAATATTGATGTTAGGTGCACACCTGGACAGACTCGAAGAATCGGCCAAAGCGTTAGCGCTCACAATTCCGATGGACAGGGACGCCATCAAACAATCATTGCTGGATGTCGTTAAAGCTTCAACGTTCGACGACGGTTATCTTAGGCTTGTCGTCACTCGGGGTACCGGGCCACTGGGTATCGATCCCACACACTGCACCAATGGAAACGTCGTGATCATCTCCGATCAACTAACGATGGTGAGCCCGGAGGTTAGGCTGGCAGGTGCAAGACTTATCATCTCAAGCAATCGAAGACTGAGTGGTGATCAACTCGATTCACGCATCAAGAGTCTGAATTATCTCAACCAGATTATGGCTAGAATCGAAGCCAACGTCGCCGGCGCCGATGAAGCGATCGTCTTGAACCAAACTGGTTTTGTTGCAGAGGGCACGGCTGATAATGTCTTCGTCATTAAGGGAGGGGAACTCAAGACACCCCCCGTCACTGATGGGGCGCTTGAAGGCATTACGCGCAGGATCATCATGGAGATAGCAACCTCTCTGTCTATTCCTGTTAATGAGTGCTCACTTACTACCTACGATCTGTTTAACGCAGACGAATGCTTTCTCACGGGCACCGGCGCAGAGCTCATTCCTGTTAGAGAGATTGCCGGCCGCACCATTCACGCATCACCCGGTCCATTGTTTGCAGAAATAGAAAAAAGTTTTCATGAGGCACTTAACCAAGATGAGCTCTTCACCCGCTAGTTCTTGAATCACGGGTGGCCTCACGGACAACCACACAAGACGCCGCACTGGCGCTTGAGCAGCGTTCAGCGCCGGACGAAGACCCTCCAGCTTGTGATAATATCCGCGCGTCCTGAATGAGAATGTGTTCTTGAACCGCAAAAGACTTCAGCAACTGACAATCATCGCCGACAAGTTCGGTGACGTAATTGGTGCTTCCGTTGCATGGCTGACACTCGCTATGGTCATCGTGACCTGCAGCGTTGTGCTCGCACGATATGTCTTCGACTACGGTTCCATCGCCCTTCAGGAAAGTGTCATGTATATGCATGGCATAGTCTTTATGTTGGGTATTGCGTACACGCTCAAGGAAAAAGGTCATGTCAGGGTCGATGTTCTTTACGAGCGGCTCAGTTTAACCACGCAGTTGATCATCGATATCCTGGGTCACTTAACCTTCCTGCTGCCGTTCGCTATTTTCATTTTGTGGACTAGCTCGAGCTATGTAGAGTTCGCCTGGTCACTTCGAGAAACTTCCGCACAACCCGGCGGCCTTCCAGGCGTTTTCCTGGTCAAAACGCTGATCCCCATCATGGCATTTTTACTCCTCATCCAGGGTTTGTCTGAAATATTGAAGAGCGTGATCAAACTAATGGGTGATTCACCGAAATGACTCTCGCACCCGTTTTTTTGTTCGCCGCTGTTTTTCTGGTTCTGCTACTGGGCTATCCGGTGGCTTTATCACTTGCGGGCACCGCGCTTATCGCCGCGGGCATCGGTGTACTCGCGGGGACCTTCGATCCTGCGTTTCTCACCGCCATGCCGAGTCGAATGTTTGGCATCATCAATAATCAAACGCTAATCGCCGTACCCCTATTTGTTCTAATGGGCGTCACGCTCGAAAAAACCAAAATTGCAGAACAATTGCTTGATTCCATGAGCAGAGCGTTCGGTAACCTGCCCGGCGGTCTGGGCTTATCGGTCACGTTTGTTGGCATGTTGATGGCTGCCAGCACGGGTATTGTCGGTGCTACTGTGGTCACCATGGGACTCATGTCGCTGCCTGCGATGATGAAGGCTAAATACGATATTCCTTTTGCGACAGGCACCATCTGCGCCACCGGCACTTTAGGCCAGATTATTCCGCCTTCAATTGCTCTCGTGCTACTGGGTGATGTCTTATCCAATGCTTACCAACAAGCACAATTATCCCAGGGTATCTTTAGCCCCAAGACGGTGTCAGTGGGTGATCTATTCGCCGGCGCTATTGTTCCGGGCCTGCTGCTGGTAGTCGCTTACACAATTTATGTCTTTATGACTGCCTGGCTGCAACCCCACAAAGCACCAAGGATCGAAACAACGCGTATCCGATGGAGCGAAATTCTGGCTAGCGTCTTCCCGCCCCTACTACTGATTGTTGCAGTACTCGGGTCTATCCTTGGCGGACTTGCGACACCAACAGAAGCTGCCGGTGTTGGCGCTTTCGGAGCACTGCTACTGGCGGCAGTCAGACAGGAGCTCTCAATCCAGCAGCTAAGAGAAATCGCGCTTTCAACCACCAAAACAACCAGTATGGTGTTCTTCATCCTGATCGGCGCGTCAATTTTCTCTCTAGTGTTTCGAGGTTACGGCGGGGATGATCTGGTACACGAATGGCTTTCTGGATTACCCGGCGGCGCAACCGGTGCTCTGATTGTCGTCATGATCGCCATCTTTCTGCTGGGGTTTGTACTCGATTTTATCGAAATCACCTTTGTGGTTGTCCCGATTGTCGGCCCCTCGCTGATGATCTTGGGTGTTGATCCGGTTTGGCTTGGCGTAATGATCGCGATTAACCTGCAAACTTCATTCCTGACACCGCCATTCGGGTTCGCACTCTTCTATCTTAGGGGCGTAGCACCGCCCGAAGTGGCAACCAAAGATATCTATCGTGGCGTGATTCCTTTTATCCTGATCCAACTAGGGATGCTCTTGCTGTTAGCGTTTTTGCCAGAGCTTGCAACCTGGTTGCCGTCGAAGATCTACGGATAGTTCATTTGGTCCGTTCTACCGCTGGACGACGTCCCAGCGATATCCAAACGGGTCTTCAAAGATAGCCGTGACCCCGTAAGGTGCTTTAGTTGGTTCACGATGGATCTTCAAACCTGCCTGTCTGGCGACGTTAATCAAACTGTGAGCGTCTGGGACATCAAGAATGAACTCAACAGCACCCACCTCAGATTTGAGTGCTGCGATTTTCGGTTGGAGCGGACTTTCGACCACCTGCAATTGGAACGCGTTACCCCTAGAGTCTGGTCCCGCCATCGTCAAGAAACGATCACCATTGATCGCCGTGTCGTCGAGCGTGACAACAAAGCCAAGCACATCCGAAAGAAAAGACTCAGCGGCGTCCGTGTCCGGTACCAAATAAACAGCGTGGCTAATCGAAACCATCAACTAGCAACCAAAACTCATCAATTGCAACCCCTCAGCGCCTGCTTTTAATCCCTGGCGCGGGCATTGATATAAGCGCGCTCCGATATTTCGTGGTACTCGATCACGCCTTTGCGATATTGTTGGTATGACTGCAAAATGCGCTGGCCGAGTTCGTCGTCTTCTTCAACCAGATCTTCAGTCATCTGGTACGAAATTTTGCGAATAGCGTCGAGCACGTCATCGGGTAATTTCCTGAGCTCAACGCCGTGTTGCTCAACCAATTCGATCAATGCAGCGTTGTTCCGAGCAGTGTATTCAGCGAGTAGATCGGAATTCACAGCCAGCGACGCATTTTCCACAATGGCCTGCAAGTCTTCCGGCAATGATTCCCATGATTCTTTGTTCACAATGAGTTCAAGCGTGGGTCCTGGCTCCTGCCAACCCGGGTAATAGTAATACTTGGCCACCTGGTGCAAACCAAAGGCCAGATCGTTGTAGGGACCAATCCATTCCGTCGCATCGATCACTCCGGTTTGCATGCTGGTAAAAATCTCACCGCCTGGCAGGTTCACCGCTGTGCCCCCGGCTTTTTCAAACACTTCGCCGCCGAGGCCAGGAATACGCATCTTGGTGCCCCTAAGGTCATCAAGCGAATTGATTTCTTTATTGAACCAACCCGCCATTTGAACACCCGTGTTACCGCCGGCAATAGGGTAGAGGTTGTACTTGCCGTAAAGCTCACGCCATAACTCCATGCCGCCACCATGCAACAACCAACCGTTCATTTCCTGTGCCGTCAGGCCAAACGGGACCGCGGTGAAAAATTGCGCCACGGGGACTTTTCCCTTCCAGTAGTAGGACGCACCATGCCCCATCTGCACCGTACCCTGCGATACAGCCTCAAAGACTTCCAGCGCGGGGACAACTTCACCGGCGCCGAATACCTTGATATCGATCCTGCCATTGCTCATGGTTCGAATTCGATTCGCCATAGTCTCAGGAGCAATACCCACCCCCGGCAAATTCTTCGGCCAGGTGGTTACCATCCGCCACTTGTAAATTTTGTCTGGCGCTGTGGTCATCGCGCCGACGTCCGACGTGGGAGTCTCGCCGCCACAGGCAGACATCAACAAGATGGTAAAGATTATCGCTAGTCTTTGGATCATGATTATTTCTCTTTCGATCATTTTTTGAACGACGCCCAACGAATACGCCAAGGGTCAATCGGATTTAACGAGTCAGCATGCCGGTCATGTTCCTAATCAAAGGACTAGTCAAAAGGAAAAATTAAAGCGCTAGCCAGAGGGGCTGAGATTAGCATACGCCATCACCAACCACTTGGTACCCTCACTCGCAAAATTTACCTGGACCCGGGCAGATGTGCCTTGACCCTCATAATTCAGGATGACACCCTCCCCAAATTTAGGATGCGAGACTCTTTGGCCCAAGTGCATATCGGTACCAGTGATTTGCGCATTGTGAAACGAAGATGAGGCAACCGCTCGGGGTCGAACCACAGTATTCTGCGACCGGACTTCGTTGATGACATCTTCAGGCATTTCGTTGATAAACCGAGAAATCCGATTAAAAGTCTCGCTACCGTTAATCCGGCGAGATTCCGCATAGGTTAGATAAAGCTGTCGCATCGCCCTCGTGACACCGACATAACAAAGCCTTCTCTCCTCTTCCAGGCGCCCGGGTTCCTCCATCGACATCATATGAGGAAACAATCCGTCCTCTAGTCCCGCCAGAAAAACGAGCGGAAACTCCAACCCCTTTGCACTGTGCATCGTCATGAGTTGCACACAGTCGTCATTCGCATCACCTTGCCCTTCACCTGCTTCGAGGGCCGCATGATTGAGAAACTCGTCCATCTCGGAAAGCGCGGCCATTTCTGCACCACTGGCTTCGTCAAAATTGTATTCTTCGGCGGGGACAAATGTTTGCGCCGCTGTGACCAATTCAGCCATGTTTTCTAAACGCGCCTGGCCACGCTCGCCGCCTTCTTTGGCGTGATAATCTTTCAGTCCCGTATGATTCACCACAGTATCAACCAGGTCACCTAGTTCAGACTCTGCGGTCAGTTGATCGAGTTCCTGAATCAATGAAATAAATTCGGCAATGGCATTTCGGGCCCTGCCGGTTAACAGGTTCTCAGCGACAATTTTTTGTGATGCCTCCCAAAGAGACGTTCCTGACGCCCGCGCCAACAGTCTAATTTCCGCCACGCTCTTACCACCGATACCGCGCGTTGGCGTATTAATGACACGCTCAAAAGCCGCGTCCGCGCCTCGCTGGCTAATGAGCCGCATATAAGCGAGAACGTTTCGAATCTCTATTCGCTCGAAGAAACGTTGACCACCATAAATGCGATAGGGCATTTGCGCGCGAAGCAGCGCTTCTTCTAAAACGCGGGACTGGGCATTGGAGCGATATAAAATGGCTGACTCAGCATGCAGATTGCCGCTATCGACCCAGGTCTTAATCCGCTCAACAATAAATCGCGCCTCATCAATTTCGTTGTACGCGGCGTACAATTGAATAGCGTCACCATCGCCCCTGTCCGTCCATAACTCTTTGCCAAGACGACCAGTGTTCTGTTCAATAAGACCATTGGCGGTTTTCAAAATATTGGCAGTAGACCGATAATTTTGTTCCAGACGAATCGTCTGGGCGTTAGGGAAGTCCTTCGTAAATTGCTGGATGTTTTCGATCTTTGCGCCGCGCCAGCCGTAAATAGACTGATCATCGTCGCCCACCACCATCAAGTTATCTTTGTCTCCGGCAAGTACGCGCAACCAGGCGTATTGAATCGAGTTCGTATCCTGAAACTCATCCACCAGCAGCGCGGCAAATCGATCCTGATAATGTTTTAGCACCACAGGATTCTTGAGCCAAAGCTCATGGGCACGAAGCAGCAATTCCGCGAAATCCACCATGCCGCCACGCTCGCACGCCTCTTCATAGGCACGGTAGATGCTGAGATGAGTTTTGATGTAAACGTCGCCAAAGTCTTCGATACTGGCAGAGCGCAAGCCTTCATCTTTCTGGGAATTGATCCACCAAAGCGCCTGACGCGCTGGCCACTTCTTTTCGTCAACATCAAGTGACACCATGACGCGCTTAACGAGTCGCAATTGGTCATCGCCATCTAGAATTTGAAAATTCTGCGGCAAGCCCGCGTCCTGATAGTGCGCTCGAAGCAGTCGGTGCGCGATACCATGAAAGGTACCAACCCACATGCCGCGCACGGGTAATGTCAGAAGTTCCTCTATTCGGCTACGCATCTCTGCTGCGGCCTTATTGGTAAAGGTCACCGCGAGTATGCTGTAGGGGGAAAGGCCCTCGGTCTCAATTAGCCAGGCTATCCGGTGGGTGAGCACCCGGGTTTTGCCACTTCCGGCGCCGGCCAACACCAATGCACTGCCCGCAGGCGCAGCTACCGCTTGCCGCTGATGTTCATTGAGAGGATCAAGTAGGTGTGAGACGTCCATTAAGGGTTATCCAACAATGGTTTGCTCAACAACTGTTTATTCAGCAACTCGTTATTCAACAACTCATTATTCAACAACAGGGGAATCAACAAACTAATTTCTCTTTAGCAGGCAAAAAACAAGCGCAATGATAAATGAAACCAGCGAAAGAAATAAGGTGAAGCTCAACACAAGCGTCGCAATATCGATTATCTCGGTTGCGGTTCTATTTAGCACCCCTATCGTCGCAACGCCTACGCGCGGTAGTTCAGACAGAAAACAAAGCCCCCAGGCGCCGCTCAACAGGACAAAACTACTCTGGTTTTTCGGCACCGGCAAGCCATCTAGCACCATGAGCTTGACTGACATGTAATCCGGCAGCAAACCCAATCAATTTTGCCCGAACTTAATCCTGTACCGGGGAAGCTCTGATTAATGTCTCCAGCGTGAAGTGTAAAGAGACTGTCAAAAGTACGTAAATGGCAAATACCCTGATGTGTCGTGAGTAAATATGAACCTGGAAGCTCACGTTTTGCTTCTGGTACGCCAAGAGCATCGGTGACGAGCATGTGCTTTGCGTTAATCGGAAAGCCTGTGTTGAAGTGGGCTGATCCTACACAGGCCATACATTCACTTAAGCTTTTGACCGCAAACCCATTAACCTAACCTCCAACCGTCAGCTCTTCACGGCAAACCCAACACTTCATAACCTTCATCACCTTCATCATGGACGCTCTATCGAAAACCCTTCAGCCATCACCCTTCGCCCTAAGCCCCAAATAAGGTAACCAGCTATGCGACTAGACAACAAAATTGCCATTATCGTTGGCGCAGGGCAAACACCTGGCGAAACAATCGGGAACGGCCGTGCGACAGCCATCCTGTTCGCAAGAGAAGGTGCAACCTTGTTACTGGTTGACCGAGACCTTGTTTGCGCTAACGAAACGGCAAAAATGATTCTGGCAGAAGGCGGTCAGTGCAGCACGTTTCAGGCAGATGCCTCTATCGAAGCAGATTGCGAAGCACTGATCAAAGCCTGTATTGAGCGTTACGGGAGAATAGACATCCTAAACAATGTGGTGGGTATCGGAGCAGGGGACCGAAGCATAACTTCCATCACCGAGGACGCCTGGGACATGATGATGAACGTGAACATGAAAAGTGTCTTGTTCACTGTGAAGTACGCATTACCCCATATGCGTGAGCGCGAACAGGGAAGTATCGTCAATATCTCTTCAGTCGCCGCGATCGCATCGGTCGGATATGTGGGCTACAAGGTATCCAAAGCCGGCGTCAACGCATTGACCCAGTCAATCGCGACCAGCAACGCTAAATACGGTATCCGCGCGAATGTGGTTATGCCTGGCCTACTGGATACGCCCATGGCTATCGAGGGCAATCATTTGATCACCGGTACAGACAGGGAAAAGCTCAGGGCCGAGCGACATCGCAAAGTACCCCTGCGCCACAAGATGGGTACCGCCTGGGATACGGCTTATGCCGCATTGTTTCTGGCCTCAGATGAATCGCAGTTTATTACCGGGTCATGCTTCCGGTCGATGGTGGTTCAGCAGCACGTATCGGTTAATCAGCACCCATCGCTAGTATTACTGGCCCGCTGTCGTTTTGTCGTCAAGGTCGCGACCGCAATCGTAGTCAATGATTGTATGCCTGCGAACCAACGTCATTGATTTGGGATTAAGGCTCGTCTTATCTCGGATCTCACTGATCCCTGTTTCTCGCAAGCGAACATCAGCTTCAGCAGGGCAACAACCAACTTTCACAGACCTTTTCGGAAGCCTTTACGGAGATCAATCCAACCTGGTTCTAGCTCGTTTCGGCCTCATTACCCTTGAACCAGTGGCCCGTACGATTAACAATCGCTACTAGCGAGAGCATCACAGGGACTTCTACCAATACACCAACAACCGTTGCCAGTGCGGCACCTGAATTCAGCCCAAAGACCGAGATCGCAACCGCCACGGCTAACTCAAAAAAGTTGGATGTACCAATCAAGCAGGCGGGCGCGGCGATATTGTGGGGCAGTTTTATCAAATTGGCAGCGCCATAAGCAATCGCAAAAATACCGTATGTCTGGATCAGCAGTGGAATAGCGATGAGTATGATGATGACGGGTTGATTGATAATCTTTTCGGCCTGAAAGCCGAAGAGCAACACCACGGTTGCCAGTAGTCCAATGACTGACCAGGGCTTAAGCATTTGTACAAAAGCATCCACACGGCCGCTATCCTGGCTTGTTTCCAATCTGCGCCGAGTGAGCGCACCCGCAATCAATGGCAGCACCACGTATAACCCAACGGATAGCAACAGCGTCTCCCAAGGCACCGCAATATCACTCACGCCGAGTAGCAGCGCCGCCAGCGGGGCGAAGGCAAAAACCATAATGATGTCGTTGACTGATACCTGGACGAGCGTGTAGTTCGGGTCGCCTTTCGTGAGTTGGCTCCAAACAAAAACCATCGCCGTACAGGGCGCAACACCCAGCAAGATCATTCCGGCGATGTATTCGTTCGCTGTTTGCGGGTCAACCCAGTCAGCAAAGACGACCTTGAAGAACAACCAACCTAAAGCTGCCATGGTGAACGGTTTGATCAACCAATTCACGACAAGCGTTAGCACCAGTCCTTTCGGCCTTCGGCCTACGTCCTTGATGGCTGAAAAGTCGATCTGCACCATCATGGGGTAGATCATGATCCAGATCAGAACGGCGACCGCCAGATTGACGTGTGCGTACTCGATCCCTGCGATGGCTTGGAACACGCCCGGCATCCAGTTACCAAACAACAGACCTGCGATGATGCAAAGGCCCACCCATACGGATAGATATCGTTCAAAAAGCCCCATTGTTCAAATTCTCCGATAGTTTCTGATAATTCAATAGGTTTCGCCCTTCGCTTACCTTCAGTGGCGCCCATTACGATGCATTCTAGCGCGAACAGAAAGTGTCTGCCGCGAACAACCAAAAAGGTGGCGTGTTTTAGGCAAACTTGGCAGCGATACCTCAAAATCCAGCCGTGCAGAATGAACTTACACAATACACAAATTGGGACAGACACTTTTCCAGGCTTGCGTGAGTGAGATGCTGACTCCGTTTCCGCCCCGTGATGTATTGGTGACAGGCGATCATGGGCAAGAAACGCGACTCGACTTCTTTTGGTTTCTTCTCCCTTGTCAGGCTGATTGATCACTAATTCTTGAGTGCCGTGAACAAGATTAAGACCCATCCTCTGGTGGGTAACCGCATTGTTATCACCGGCACGGCTGACGCTGGAAAGAGCACATTCTCTCGGGCGCTATCAACGAAAATTGGCCTCCCGGTTATCCACCTCGACCTCCACAGCTGGAATCCTGAATGGGTCCGCGTGCCAGAAGGCGAGTTCATTGAGAAGCAACGCTTGCTGGTTGCTGGTGAGCAGTGGATCGTTGACAGCAATGACGTCGACAACGACGTCCTGTTCGAACGCGCGGACACATTCGTGGTCATAGCAACACCCTGATGGATATGTGCGTGACGTGCGGTCAAACAAGGACTTCAGAGACCTCGTGATACTCAGCTCCCGGAAGGTTGTGTTGAATCAATCACGCCACGGATCGAGGACGAATGAAGTATCATTTGGCGAAATTGGCGGGGTCGAAAATCGGTTCACGTCCCGGGCTCGAAACGGGAATTGGCAGAATTCCTAGATCATGTATGACCGACGACGGCAGTTACGTGACTAGATAGGCGACAATAGCGACACACGCTTTTCTAGATATACGTCTCGGAGATGCTGCCCCGCTTACACCCTGTGATGTCCAACAAGTATTTAGTCCTGAATTTGTCTGTGTCACTTTTCCAAGTGTTGTATTAAATGTTCGCCAGTAGTCCGGTTTTGATAAATATTCATGGTTAGAACTCGCTAAATTCAGCAGGTCAACATCATGCTGCCAACCTAAAAAGCCTCACTCAGTAATCAACTCAATCGTCTGTAGTCCAAAGGATACGGGTTTCGATCGTCATTAGCCGCCTAAATGAGCACAGCGTTACGCCGGCGTAAATTTGAACGAAAATCAGCAATCACCGCACTTTCCCGACCTTTAGGTAATGTGGAGTATTTTCCTTATACTCGGATTTTTAAGGTGTTTGCGATCATTAACGTGTTTACGATCAGCAATGCTCTATCGGTTTTGGAACCTTGTGAGACATCACCTGACGAAGTCCCCGACTTCTTACCGGGGTTTGAACCCGAACAACACTGCGCGGGTTACTTGAAATGAAGGGCCGTAGCGCTCAATACTACTTAAGCGATCGCCACCGACGTGGCGACACTGAACTGGAGAAACTATGACAGATTCTACACACGAACGCGCGGTTTTAGCGGGTGGCTGTTTTTGGGGCATGCAGGATTTGATCCGCAAGATGCCGGGCGTTGTTTCCACCCGCGTCGGCTATAGCGGTGGTGATGTACCTAATGCGACCTATCGGAACCACGGCAGCCACGCAGAGGCCATCGAAATCGTGTTTGAGCCGAACACTTTCAGTTTTCGTGCCCTGTTAGAGTTTTTCTTTCAAATCCACGATCCTTCCACAGCGAACCGTCAGGGTAACGATCTCGGCGTGTCCTACCGCTCGGGTATCTACTACACAAGCGAAGAACAGCTGAGCATCGCAACCGACACCATTGCCGATGTGGATGCATCAGGACTATGGCCGGGCAAGGTCGTGACAGAATTAGCGTCTGCGAGCGAGTTCTGGGAAGCAGAACCCGAGCATCAGGATTATTTGGAACGTATACCCAATGGCTATACCTGTCATTTTGTCCGTCCCAACTGGCAGCTACCACAACGCAAAGCGTCGTAACCGCGATGGCCCAATCGATGTGACTGCCGATGTGAGAATCGAGGCACGCAAAAAAGCACCCGAATTGCGTGTTGCACCTCGGATTGCTGATTCGGATAAGACCATGGCGCCTCTGACACTGGATCAATTGGGTACCGGCAAATGATTTACTGCTTTCAGCATGGGTGCCCGAATTGTCACAGGCCGGCTTGCCGACGTTACAGCGATAGTTGTCCAAGCTTGGTCCGCGCGGCGTTGGGTTCACGGTCGTTCAAACGGTCTTTGAAGGCTTTGTAAAAAACACACCTGATCGACTTCGACAAACGCAACAAGGTTACCAGATCGATTTACCGCTAGGTCACGGCGCTACCCGACAGTAATGGGAGACTACAAAACTCGGGGCACGCATTGGTTCATTGTCATTAACCGTGAGGATGAAGTCGTCTTTGGCGACCTTCACGTCGATGCTGCTCGTCCAACCGACCAGTTGGCAGCATTCAGCGAGGGATCATCTAAGCGATGACTGCTTGTCATCGATATCCCGGCGTACCTAAGACGACACACGAAAGCAAAGGCGCCTCACGATTTTCACAACCCTGAAAAAGTTATTGAACACCGTTCCCCAGCGGGGCGAAGTCAGGTGGATTGGTCTTCGGCCTGCACGTCGGGAATCAATGCAAATGGTGAACAACGTGTTCGCTTCTGCAGAGCGTGGATTGGAGGGAGATCGCTACCAGGGACGATCCGGTGATAGACACGTCACGTTGATTCAAGCCGAGCACCTACCAGCGATCGCAAGCTACGCCGGTCTTGCGCAGATCGCTCCAGAGTTACTCCGCCGAAACATAGTGGTTAAGGGAATCAACTTGCTGGCGTTGCGCGACAAGATCATCACCATTGGCGGCGTAGAATTGGCGGTAACCGGCCTTTGCCATCCATGCAGCCGGATGGAAGAGATACTAGGTGCCGGTGGCTACAATGCGATGCGCGGTCATGGTGGCGTGACGGCACGCGTTCTAACGGGCGGCTCAATCCTGATTGGGGACTCGGTGTCGCTGAGGTCCGGGAGCGACGAGTCTGGCCTCTAAGTTTGGAGGCCAAATTCAAAGTGTCAATCCAGAGAAAGTAGGCATTCCAGCTGAAGCAACCGAGTCGGTGTCCTCCCTTCGAGATGTTCACCTGCATCCATCAAGCAATAAAAAGGCACCTGATCTGCGGCTAAAGTCCTGCTTCATTCAGATGTAGCAATCTGTCGACAAACAATCCAATCATCAAACGGCTGCTTGGATCCAGGCTGTGTGAAAAGTCGCCCTTTGCTTTTCTAACCGTGCGCACAGCGCTGTCGCTTATGTTTTGTCGCACCAACCTGACAACGACAGCATCACAATAAGGTGCTAAGCAC
>JBLIIB010000080.1:0-13797 GCA_047634795.1 Candidatus Azotimanducaceae bacterium
CGACTTTCAATCGACTAAGTGATGACCTAGGCCACCTGTAAGCCAGCAGATTCAGCCTATTACAGCCATTGACCATCCAAAGGAACACCCCGCCACGGTGGCCTAAATTTGAATGAACATCTGGAGTTACCAAACCTGACCATTCTTTGAAAAAGGTGGTTTATAGTGCCTGTCCTCAAATTAACCAAGGTCCTATTGATTAGAGAGTTTGCGATATTGATGAATGTTATTCAGTGATCTTCCTGATGTTAATACGCACTTTGGCAATCATCCAAATACGAATAGCTTAGTTTTCTCGAGCGCAAGCTGAAGGTGAAACACATCCAGTATATCTTTCATCTCTTCCATGAGATGACGGACATCCGCTACACGCACAAAACATGCGCATAAGAATCCGCATTGCGGATAAGCCTAGCGTAACCTTGGCACGTTGTCTTAATGCCCTTTCAAACCACGGATAGAGTGTGTGCATATTCGCGCCCCGGGCCCGCCATAGAGCGGCTATCGCGCCCCGCCCGAAGGGAGCTTTAGCAGAACCCAGTGCTGCGTTATAACATTTGAAAAGGGGACGCCACGGCTTGCATGTGGTGCCTTGCCCTGAATTCCTGCCTAAGCTCTGAACCGGCGTCTTGAGGTCACTTCGTCATTTACCCACAAAAATATCAAGACATTTTGTGTTTAATGTGGCGATAACGTCTACCGACAAGCGTAGCCAGCAAACCAAAACCCAACAGAAAAAGTGTGCTCGACTCAGGAACGGGTGTACCTTGAACCGTCAGGAAATCGTTCCCTAATTGTCCATAGCTATTTATATCTGGAGTTACGATTTTAAGCGTGTTGACGCCTGCAGTTAAACCATCTGCGCTGCTAAGAGACCACGCTTGTGTATAGTACCAAGGGCTACTTGATTGAAAAGTATTCGAACTACCTGTTCCATAAGACAAAGTCGCGGTTGAACTTCCATTTACGTAAAATGCCACACCATCGTCACCGACGAATTGACCCGTAATGCTTATGGATGCTGGATCCCAGCCTACTGGTAATGTGAACACGTAATCCCAATACCTTATGAAGTAACCTGCTGTCGTTGTACTTTGGCCAATTGAGCCGCCGTTTATTAGGTGGCTTAACGTCTCAGTCGTGAACGTTCCCGTACCAGTGGATCCATGCTGAACGTCCAAGCCAGTGGCTGCGTTACCTACTGAGCTTAATCCTGTCAAATCGAAGGCTCCGGCGCCATCAGGAGATGGACCCGAAGTTCCAATCGTCAGTATCGTTGCAGAAGCACTTTGAGAAATCAGGAGACCAGCCATCGCAATTGCAAATGCAAAACTGATGAACGTGGATTTGACTTGGTTTGAAAGGTTCAGGTTAGCTGATCTTGGATAGGTTTTATGGCTAATATTGTGCTCCTTATAATTGCTCAGGCCTAAGGCAAATAACAAGGCTGGAGTTGCTGTTAAAAACTTAAATTTCATTTGATATTCCTTTTGAACCCCATCACAAGCAATCTTGGACGGTGACTATTTAAAGTGATTCTTTATCACCAAGGGTCCGAAGCAAAAATGATGCCAAAAAAATATAATCTTTATAATTCAATAGTATAGGTTAACCTTGCACCCGCATGGTCTTATGAGTGTAAATTATGCTGACACCAAACCACCCAAAGAGTAAATATTTAACAGGTCATTGGGCTGCGGCGTAAACATAAAAGCAGGTGGCCCTCTGTAACGGAGGCAATATCAATAGCTTATCGATTTAAAGCACATCTGAATCAAGTCGAATTAGCGGTGATGTAACGTAGAACGCGCTGCCGCTGCTTTTTAAATAATGGCACCCATAGCACTACAAGGCAGTCATTACCTGGGGTGCAGGCAGATGCCGCCATCGCAAATGACGCCACATCACTTAAGGTGAATTATTATCTGGTGGCATCTTTACCCACGACTATCTCATTACCATTAGTCTTTTAACTATGCAGTAACTTGGAACCAACTGAAGCGCATGACGCCCAAGATTACTGTTGCGAAATAGCGCATTAGTGGGTGTCAGGAAATTTTACACTACCCGCAGTTTCTGACCCACATGGGGCAGCAAGATAAATATTTGCCCAAGTATGCGCGGTCAGAATTTGAAGCGTACCTCAAGTGCGGTCGTTTGGAATATGGCTTTTTGCGAGTACGTTGTGAAGATTGTCACCATGAACACCTGGTTGCATTCAGTTGCAAACGCAAAGGGTTTTAGTCGCGGACGGCCAGTCCGAACTGCGGTGCGCGGCGAATGGCAGAGAGCGCCGCCGTGCTGGTTGATGATGTGTTGCCTCATGCGCCTATTAGGTAGGACACGCGACACGGGGACACGGGGACACGGGGACACACACTTTTTAGCAATGGAATCGTAGTAAAATGCCGGAGTAAATCTTCAACGAAAACCTCAGATGAGCGCATTAAGATTTTTTTAGCGACAGTACCGCCCGGGGACACGGGGACACACACTTTTTAGCAATGGAATCGTAGTAAAATGCCGGAGTAAATCTTCAACGAAAACTTCAGATGAGCGCATTAAGATTTTTTTAGCGACAGTACCGCCCGTTGCCGAACACCCAAAGGTTGCGCGACGACGTTGTCATGCTCTCCAACGACACTTCTAAGTTATCGCGTTCACCATGGTCCTTTACCCCGCTCCCATACTTTCTTACAACGCAGGCATCGTCGTGCCATAGTGGTCGGCAGGGCCATCAACCCATCAACGGGTGTCGGGATGTTTTACGCTTTAGCCGAGGTAGAGCAAGACCATCGCTACCATCAATCCCTTATATTGTTTTATATCAGCAACTTAATAGTGTTGGCATAGAAAGTGCTTTAAATCTTGGAAACCCTAAAGATGTTAAAAGGACTTACCCATGATCCGATCGATTTTCCCTGCTGTTATCGGCCTTGTTCTCTTTGCTTCACAGGCTTCTGCCGGTCCAGTGACCCAGACAACGGCACCTGCAAGCACTAACACCTGCTGCTGGGCTCAGGAAACAATAGGCACTGTTGTCCTTGCGATCGGTACCACTGAAATTTCGAGCCTGACAAGCTCCGTCGCTGCCTGGGATCATGGATGGGGCGGCTATAATCCCGCTGCCAACGACGTACAACTTGTTCTCAAAGCTGGGAGTAGTTGGCTGTGGAACGCGCATGTTGCCGGTGGACTTCGTGGTCCAGGTCAATACGATGCCCAATTCTTTGATATCGACAACACGCCCTCACTGGTCACTAGTCTGGGTGTCGCACTTGGCGCGATTGACTGGGATACGACAGCCCCAATCACCGTGCAGATGATTACGCACGGTGTAGGCTACGGCGGTTGGGAACTATACGTTAGCGACGCAACCTTTACAGTTATATCACAGGTGCCAGAGCCTTCCGTTTTTGCTCTGTTTGCGCTTGGTCTTGTTGGATTCGGTCTACGTCGACGTCGCGCATAGATCAGCGAGCATAACTTTCCCGTCTCACACACACACGAGGACACACACTTTTCACACACGAGGACACACACTTTTAGCAACGCCTTAGTCAAAAGTGTGCTTCCATGCCCTCTCGCCCACGGGGACACACACGTTTAGCAACGCCTTAGTCAAAAGTGCGCTTCCATACCCGTTTGCATTCTGGTCCCGGCTATATCGAACGGTAATGAATGTAATGACAGTGAGGATCAAGTGTCTAGACACTTGATTCCCCTCAAAAACGTTGGTGTTTGTGCCGTAATCTAAATGGCAGGCATGGGGCGCCCTGGCACTGCCCAGTCCCGCTCACTTCTCCATAATGACAATCCGGTTATTGACCCAAAAGCACGTTGCCGTTTCTTCAACATAGATATTCTTTCAAACCCCCGACTTTGCTTATCTTTTGTTTTAATCCCTAGACAGTCTCGAACGCCGTCGTCGACGATGTTCAAGTAATCACCTAACGACATGCTCAGTGCGGGACGATCCTTTGTGACACCACTGACGAGTGGCTCGATTGCTGCGGCTAAGCGCTCTGGGTGGTTAACGGCAATCTTTTTTCTGTGTGAACCAGAAACCGCCTGGTAGGCGTCAATGTCGTTAACGATACGTGCTCGGACCGGGTTCAGGTCGACATAGGCCATGGCAGCAATCACTGCGCTTTCATCGAGCAGCGCGCCTGCGCAGAAGCGCCCTTCGAAGAAATGACCGGTGCAGTGATCTTCCTTGTTGGCTTGATACGCAATCGGTTGTTTCAAGTACTTCATGAACATTGATAATGAGCCAAGCGTTCGTCTAGCGTGCAAAAAGCGCTCTGCCATCGCTAATAATAGGGCTCTGTGCAGTCTTGATATTTCGTCCCCATTCTCAGGGGCGCCAGCAACTGCGTGTGGTGGGAATGCCGATAGCCATCGATCTGCGACTTTACCCTTGCTCCACCGGTAACTATCTTTTGGATCGTAATAAACGACGAGATGAAAATGATTGCTCATGATGGCAAAGGCATCGATTGATACAGCGAAGCATTGCGCGAGATGGAACATGCGTTGTTCTAACCAGCCTTTGCGATGCTCGTAGTCTGCTTTGGAATAAGGATCTTTGCCGCAGAGAAAACTCCTTCGAACGGACCTTGAAACAAGATGGCAGTGAAGGGGTTGTTCTAGATCGATGAGTCGGCGTCTAGGGGTTGCCATCGAAGTATCATCTTTACATCTAGGGGCGGCGTCACGCTGGTTGTTCGCTTATGGACTAGAAATTTAGCCACAGACGCTGCAAGCCATCTATTAGATCGTGTAATCCACTTTGAGTGTGCGTCCCTGATTTCATTGTTTGGCGGGGCTAAGCGGGTCATCACTGAGATCACTGACCCAGACATAATCCAAAAGATTCTGGATCACCTCACAGCGCAACCAACTCCGTTGAAGACTGCCGCAACCAGTCAATCCTAATATACGCTTGAGTTAACCAAACCAAAGTTCACCCCTGCCTGACCTTCAAATCGCCTAAGTGATCAACCCAAGAGTTCGTAAGCCAGAAGATCTAAAACATTGCAGTCATTGACCATTAAAAGGATCATCACGTCACGGTGTCTTATCTTTGAATAGAAACCAGCAATCGTCATACTTGACCAATCTTTAGAAAATGTGGTTTATTTTTCCGAACCTCTTCTGATTCAGTGGGGCGTAACAATCGCACAGTGATAAATTCACACAACCTGTAAAAGCTCGAATACCAACAATAGATAGCACCAGGAGAAAACTATGTCCGTTAACCCTGATTTATTTGATCTGACCATGTCTGACCAAGCACGACCTTTGCTGGACCGGGTAAAAAAACACATTCAGGAGAACGTCGTTCCGATTATGGATGAGTATGCCCGGCTTGGTGAAGAGCGCGAACATGAATGGGAGTTCGCGCCGGGTCAGTTGGAACTGCTTGCGGGCGCAAAGCAGAAAGCGAAAGAGTCAGGACTCTGGAACTTCTTTCTACCTGATGCTGAAACCGGGGAGGGTCTAGGCAACCTCGACTATGCCTACATTGCCAGCGAATTGGGAAAGTATCCGCTCGCCTCTCAAACCCTTAACTGTTCAGCGCCGGACACCGGCAACATGGAGGTGCTTGAGCGAGTAGGCACAGCCGCGCAGAAAGCACAGTGGCTGGAACCGCTGCTGCAAGGTGAGATTCGATCCGCCTACGCGATGACGGAGCCTGGACATCCTTCGTCGGATGCCAAAAACATCTCAACCGAAGCGGTGCTTGATGGCGATGAGTGGGTGATCAACGGGGAAAAATACTTCACGTCTGGTGCGGGAGATCCCCGCTGCAAGGTCATGATTACCATGGTGAAGACCAGCCCGGATGCGCCCCCACACAAACAACAATCGATGATCCTGGTGCCCATGGATGCACCTGGCGTAAAGATTTTGGGTGCTATGAGAGTGTTTGGCGAAACACAGGCGCCACATGGGCACATGCATGTGCGTTTCCGTGACTGCCGTGTACCCAAGGACAATATCCTGCTGGGCGAAGGACGCGGCTTCGAGATTTCTCAGGTTCGCCTGGGGCCGGGTCGAATTCATCACTGCATGCGTTCGATTGGTGCGGGTGAGCGGGCCCTGGAATTGATGATCCGACGTGCCTCAGCGCGCACAGCGTTTGGCAAACCGATCATTCAGCTCGGCAAGAACATTGAGGTGGTCGCCAAGGCCCGGTACGAAATTGATGCCTGCCGTCTGATGGTGCTGCAGGCGGCTAAGGCCATGGATGTCCTGGGCAACAAGGAAGCGCGGATCTATGTCAGTGCGATCAAAGCGAACGTACCGAAAAAGATCGGCCACATCATAGATGAAGCGATCCAGATGCACGGTGCCACCGGGGTCACCCAGTGGACACCGCTTGCGAGTATGTGGGTGTCGCAGCGATCACTGCGGATTGCCGACGGTCCGGATGAAGTTCATCACATGGTAGTTGGACGCGCCGAGGTGCGTAAGTATGAAGGCGAAGAGTATCGTGTGCTGGCTGACAAGCTGGGGCAAGAACACGAAGGGTTTGATCTGGGTCGGTAGCAAGGGTCAGTATCCGGAGTATCTCACAAACAGGGACACACACTTTTAGCAACGCCCTAGCTAAAAGTTCCCTTCTATGCCGTTTCGCAATTTGGTTCCGTCTGTATCGAACGGCAATGAATGTCATTACATTGAGGATCGCGTGTTTAGACACACAATTGCCGCCAGTCACGTTTGTCTTTGTGGCGCAATCTAAATGGCAGGCATGGGGCGCCCTGGCACAGCCCTATTCACTTCTCCAAGATGACAATTCAGTCATTGACCCAAAAGCAAGGTATCGTTGCTTCCGCATAGATACGCTTTCGAACCACCGACTTTTCTTATCTTTTGTTTTACTCGCTATAAAGGCTCGAACGGCATCGTCGACGATATTCATGTACTCACCTAACGCCATGCTCAGTGTGAATTCTGCCGCACACTAGCCGAGCCTCAAGTGGGCCTTGGCCCACCGGGGGTTGACCTGTCTTTCGGTCCACTCAAAATCAGCGCCACACAACCCAATCAAATTGCAAATGCGCCTATCTTCGTTTTATCAAAAGCCCAGCCAAACCGGCAATCAATAGCAGTAAACTCGCGGGCCCCGGGACGGACTCGCCTTGCAAAGTAAAAGCGTTGAACTGCATACGCTGCACCTCGCTACCTGAGCCTGTGCCGAATGTAACGAGCTCGCTGGAGGTGTTTGCCGTGAAATCGACCTGTAGAGAATAACCACCACCACCGTACGGATAGATAGTAGGGGACAGGTTAAAAGCTTGGCCTTGGAACGTGACACGAGAGGCATGGCCTGTGCCGTTCTGGTCATTCGAAAGAAACATTTGGTAAATGTAATCTTCACCTGCGGTTAAACCCGTCAGTGAGAGTGACGAGGAGCCGCCTGGCGCATACCAAGTACCACTTAGCATTTCGTCCATAGGTGTACCAACGAACAGCGCCTCGGTGTTGAAGTCACCGCCACCAGGTGTCAAGCCACTTAGTCCAGTTGTGTCGGTGTCGAAATCAATGCCGTTTAATGTCACGGGATTGAAGGTGTTTTGACCAGAAGATCCAAGATTGGTCGCACGCAGAACGCTGCCGTTGTTAATTACATCAGATTCAGAAGTCAATTTGGTCCACGTGAACACGGGCGTAGCACTCGCTGGCAGCACAAAGAACAGAACCAAGGTAGTGAGTAGTAGGCGTGGTCTAAATTTCATTAAGTAAAGCCAAGTTATAAAAGTATATCCATTCAAGCAAGAGTCGCGCCAACTTCCTATCCTACTGAATTATATGGGGGAAAAAATCAAACCTCTTTGGCAGTGTAAAATATTTCGACACCCTGAGAGGAGTGATGGGAATTTGACACCAACTCGCGAAGAAACACCCACGCGACCCGCGAAGTTACAAAAAAATTCGAGAAAGTGTCAATTTATCCGACACATCGTCACCTTGTGTTTGATAGCCAGAGACGCAGTACAACGAGCACACTTTTCGAACGGCTGCGTATTTGAAATTTGCTCCTTCGCGCCCGTTCAAATTGTGGCGGCACGCGCAGACTCCCCGCTTAAAGATTGCAAAATCGTGACGACATTGCGGATAGAACGATTTGGGTGACATGACCCCCATTAACGTGAGTGCGTCGGTAACTTTCGCTTTTTACGAGGATCGTTTTACCCATCGGAGATATATCGCCCGATGATTGAATGACGAATAAACAAAAACAAACCCCGGGCGACCCATCGAAGCAATAACAACAGCCGAGTTAATCGAGCTAAAACTCATGTTTACCGAGTACGCCGGAACACAGCTACAAACTGGCTAGCGATAACCTTTGCAATGATCGCTGCGGCATTTATCGCAGGGAGAACACTCTTTTTAAGGCTTAGGGCCGAGGAACTGAACGGGACTGAACGGGGACACACACTCTAGCAACGCCCTAGTTAAAAGTACGCTTCTGCACCATGGAAGCATTTTGGTTCCGGCTGTATCGAATGGCAATGAATGTCATTACATTGAGGATCGCATGTCTAGACACATGAATCCTCGCAGAAACGTCAGTTTTTGTGTCGTAATCTAAATGGCAGGCAGGGTCCTTCGCGGCTCCGTTCACTTCTTCAAAATGACAATTCGGTCATTGGCCCAGAAGCACGTTGCCGTTTCTTCAACATGGATATTCTTTCAAACCACCGACTTTTCTTTTCTTTTGTTTTAATTCCTAGACAGCTTAGAACGCCGTTGGCGACGATGTTCATGTACTCACCTAACAACATGCCCACCGCAGCACGATCCTTCGTGACACCACTGCCGAGTGGCTCGGGTAGTGGAGGGGTTGTTCTAGATCGATGAACTGGCTTCTAGGGGCTGGCAACCGGGTATCATCTTTACATCTACAGGCGGCGGCACGCTGGTTTTGCGCTTATGAGCGTATGAATTTAGCCGCTGACACTGTAAGCCATCGAGCAAGTTGTGTAGTCCGCTTTGAGTGTGTGTCCCTTGCCTTGTGCGAATAGCGATTAGATAGTTGTGCGCGAAAGATGGGAAGGTTAAGCCCAGTTATGTGTATTTCCCTTGTCTTTTTGTCGGGATCTTTTACACAAATCCGCACCCCGCTCAACCCAAACCGCATAACCTATTGTTATATAGTCATTTTAATTTTTGGCCTAGAAATTGCACTCGAACGCGGACTATATAAGAGTTACCTCAAATGAAACAAATGGCTTTTTCTACGTTACTAGCGACACTGATAATCGCAGGCTCGGCAGGGGCATCAGCGGGTACCATCGCGCTGGAGTTCAGCACGCCACCTGTTAATGATTGGCATTGGACAGGCGCAACCATCGGGTGGGAATTCACTACTTCGAATGATTTGGATATTACTAGCCTGGGTGTCTGGGACAAGGACAGTGATGGTCTAGCTGATTCGCACCAAGTAGGTATATTTACACTCGGTGGTTCGTTATTAACATCTACAACAGTAAATTCAGGCACGGGCAATACGCTCGAATCTGAATTTCGCTGGGCAGACTTAGCTGGCTCTTTTAATCTTTCTGCCGGAACCTATGTTGTTGGCGCGTACATGGCAACTAGCGCAGACAGAGGCGCGGCAGCAGCGAGCATCACGACCTCGTCAGATGTTACATTCAACCGAAACCTATTTTTGTATGGCTCTGGATTCAGCTTGCCTACAAATTATTGGTCCGGGCACGATGCTGGCAACTTCGGCGCGAACTTCCAATACGAAAGTGCAGCAGTTCCTGGACCAGCACCACTAGGTCTTTTTGTCCTAGCCCTCGCTGGTTTGTTTTTCAAACGATCTCAGGTTGCTTAATCAACTGCGACGCAGGCACCGAGAACACGGCTAAACAAAGTTCTCGGCTCTGCTGGCCCGATTCTCTAAGAGAGAATCGGGCCAGCAGTTACAACACACGGGGACACACTCTTTTAGCGACGCGATAGCTAAAAGTGCCCTTCTATTCTGGGTTAACAAACCAACATCAACCCGCCTTATCTAAAAATCGACTCAGTGATTCACTCGGCCAGCTCTGCGCCAAGCGACCAAGGCGTTTACCGAGTAAGCGCCTAATTATCCGTACCTGTTACCCGGGCGGATTGCCTGCTAACGCTTGCACGATGGTCTCAGGATCAACAGCGTAAGGCAATAATCCACGCATGACATCCGTATCTGTGTGATCAGTGTTCGGCAATGTTTTAAACAACCACCTCAGATACATATCCGGTGCTAGATCTTTGGCTTTTGCCGTCTCGATCAGACTGTAGATCGCAGCGCTAGACTCAGCCCCCTTCACCGAGTCACTGAACATCCAGTTCTTTCGCCCGATCACAAATGGCCGGATCTTATTCTCGGCCTGATTGTTATGGATCGGCACTTGTTCCGATTCAAGGAACACCGTGAACTTGTCCCATTGCCTGTGCGAGTAGAGCATGGCTCTAACAAACTGGGACTTCGGTGCGATGGTGGGCAGTGACTTTTCCAGCCAGGCAGCTAGGTCGCCAATGAGCGGCCGAGTGTGTATTTGACGCTGCTCAAAGCGTTGTTCTGCTGATAAATTGAACCACTGCTTTTCCAGCACAAATAACCGCTGGATCGTGTTGAATCCCATCTGGGCTTTGCCAGTCCGCTTGCCTTTTTGTACCTCCAGAGCATCGCGGAACTTGCGGCGCGCATGGGCCCAGCAACCTGCATGGGTGGCATGAGCCAAACTCTGATAAGCCGCATAATAATCGGTGACCAGTGTGCCGCGGTAATCCCCGAACAATTCATCAACCACCTTTGCTGATCGGCCAAGAGAGTTGACGTTTAATATTCCGGTCATCGTGAACACCTAATCCGTTTTGTCGTGAACACCCAATCCGCTCCATCGTGAACACCTAATCCGGTTCATCGTGAACACTTTGGCCGGTTTTCCGGATTAGGTGTTCACGATGCCGGATTTCTATCTAACACATTGTATTTATTAACTTTGTTATGGCGCATCTTTTTTTGAGAAGAGACTCATGGCAACACCGAGAATCACAATGCGCAAACTTCGAGCTATCCTTCGACCCCGCCGGGCTGTCTATCCGTCAGATCCAGGCCGTCACCAGAACCAGTATTGGCCTTATTCAAAACTGATTGCCAGGTTAGAGGCTCTGGGCCTGGGCTGGCCGTTGCCAGACGAGCTTGATGACAATCAACTCCAGCAGATGCTCTACCCAACCTCAAACAATCCCAACACCGAACGCTACAAACAACCGGATTGCGCTGAGGTCCATCAATCACTGAAGCACAAAGGGGTCACCCTGCAGTTACTCTGGGAAGAGTACGCGGATCAATTTGGCACCCTTGCCTATAGCCGCACCCAGTTCTGTGGGATCTATCGCCGTTGGCGTCAGCAGCAAAAGCGCTCAATGCGACAGGTGCATAAACCCGGCGAGAAGTGTTTTGTTGACTACTGCGGTTCCACCATGCCGATCGTCAATCCAAACACCGGGGAGGTTTGGGAATGCCAAGTCTTTGTCGGTGTCCTCGGTGCATCCAACTACACCTATGCCGATGCGACACTGAGCCAGAAACTATCCGATTGGCTGGCAAGTCATCGCCGGATGTTGACGTTCTTTGGTGGTACGCCTGCGGTGGTTGTGCCAGCTACCGACAACACAATGGCATGCCAGCATAGGAAATAATACCTTCGCAGACGCCAGCCTAGATAGTCTCATACACAATTCACATCGTCTGGCACTCGAGGGTGACTCCATGCGTAAACGAATTGCTGATTTGACCCATCGTGAACACTTGGGTTAAAAACCAACTTCGTGATGCGTGGGCAGACTCAGGTATTCACGATGACCGGATTGAGTGTTCACGTTCGCAGGATTATGCAATTTCCATTCAGCAACAACGCCACTTTGGAACGGTTAGAAGACTCGTGGTCTCCTGAATGAATCTATCAGAACCCTCGTCAGTCGCTTTTTCGCACGCCCGCTCATTGGCAGAAAAAAGCGTGACACTTTTACCGTTAATTTGTATGCGACCGAGGTTATCGCGGGTAACACGCACTCCGGTGAGGGGACAGGTAAACTTACCCTGCTCGAACTCATCTTCCAGTCCGAATGCGACCACCAGGCCATGCAACTGATCCGCTATTGACCAGGTTTTACGGGCCAAACGCGAATGCTCAAATTCGCTCATGTTGCCCAGATCAGGCTCCGGATACTGAGAGTTTGCGTCGCAGGAATTCTGCTCAGCACTCTTCGGCGGTGATTTACTCAGTGGCGATCGATTATTCATTTCATTCCCTCCGGCGTGTCACAAAGGAATTTGCAACAGACATGCCAACTTGAAAAAAATGAAAATATCGTTATAAAACAATGTCTTGAACAAATCCCCGCAGGTTGCTGCGATACCAATAGTTACGATGGGATGCAAAATGCAATTCGAGTCGCGTTTTACAAATACACAAAGACACGTATGGACGCTCCCTGTAATTCAAGCTGATTCCACTTTTTTGGCTACATTTATTCTCTCCTGCATGACGACGATTGCTCTCTGGTAAAAAACGGTTCTAATGCATATGTCCGGCATCTGGCGGTGACCGCGGTGCCTTGATGAGTTTCCTTGATGCCGCCACTGCCTTTTCAAACACGCACACTAGGAATGGACACACACGTTGCGTGGCTTGCTACAAACTACAAACGCTCACAGCGTGTTAGCGACGTTCGCTCGCACCTCTTACCCAGCAAACTTAAATACATCGCATCTGGTAGTGACGATGATAAGTTCATGGCAATCCCAAGAAGCCAACTCATCGATCTTGAACAACCACCGCACTATCATCTAATTTCAAAATGTGTCCGCAGGAGTTGGCTTTGCGGCAAAGATCCACATTCCAGAAAAGACTGCGAGCACCGCAAAACCAGACTGGAAGAACGAATTTTTCAGCTTGCACAATGCTTTGCCGCCGCAACAGATGCCTTTGCCATCATTAGCAATCATTTCCATCTGGCGGTCTATTTTGAACCGCAAGTTTACGCAAAGGAGATGGCTTCACCTTTGAAGCGGCCAGCGAGCAGTCAGGCAAAACCAGAGTCTTCTGAAATGGTCACTTTCGGGGTCGGGCTCTCAACGCTTCTGCGAAACGTCTGCCGCTTCTCGCGAGAGTCTTAGGGCTTAATGAGCAGTGATTCACCCGGCCATCTGTAAGCCATGAGAACCAACCTAAGCCAAATGATCGAAAGCTCACAGGCCGCAGGTGCCAAAGCGCTGGTGCTTGGAATGATGATTCCACCCAGCTACAGACGTAAATACACCGAGAGATTTCACCAGTCATCTAAAAGAGTCGCAACGCCGCCTTAGTTGATTTTTTCTTAGCACCAGTGGCCTTGAAGCCAAACTGCCTCAAGGCCGACCGGGTGCATCCCAATAAGTCGACCCAGCCACTGCTGCTTGAGCATATTTGACCAGATGTTCAGCGGCCACGTAACCGCGAACTATTACCCACGGCTAGCCCAAGGTAACTTGGCTACAACTCTTTAGCTAAGCCAGGCTTAGTTCCTTAGCTAACTCGCTTACTGGGTTTAAGCAGGAAATGCCCTACCCCCCACTGACGGCCATGGTCGTAGCCAAACATTTCGGCAACCCCAATATGAAACATTCTCCAACGCTGCCACCACTTTTTGTGGTCTTCGCCGTAAGTTTGTTCAAAGACCGGCATCAACTCCGCTTTGGCGGCGTCCATATTGTCTAACCAAGCATTGGCGGTGCGCTCA
>JBLIIB010000081.1:0-13770 GCA_047634795.1 Candidatus Azotimanducaceae bacterium
TTCACTTTTTGTGCTCATGCTGGGGTTAGTCATCTACAACGCCACACAGGATGGCTTTGGCGCGGCATCTGCCTACTTATTCACGCCGGATTTTTCAAAGATATCCGGCAGCACGTTTCTCGCCGCCATCGGTCAGGCATTCTTTAGCATTGGCGTTGGCATGGCCGGCATGATGATCTTTGGCGCTTACCTACCGGGCAACGTGTCGATCGGCCGATGCGTGCTAATCATCATTACCATCGACACCATGGTTGCCATTATGGCGGGATTGATGATCTTCCCTATGGTCTTTCGTTTTGGACTCGACCCCGCAGGTGGGCCCGGGTTGATCTTCCAGACCCTGCCCGTCGCATTTGCCCAGATGCCCGGCGGACAGTTTGTGGCCATCATCTTTTTCACATTACTTTCTGTCGCAGCCATTACATCTATGGTGGGCCTCATGGAACCTCTCGTTGCATGGCTGGAAGAAACCTACGGCCTTCCAAGGCATCGCGCCACCATACTCATGGTTGCGACCCTATCCTTACTGGCTGTCCTCAGCGTACTCTCCTACAACGTTATTTCGGACTGGCAA
The DNA here is from genome assembly GCA_047634795.1 of Candidatus Azotimanducaceae bacterium. Classification (GTDB taxonomy): domain Bacteria; phylum Pseudomonadota; class Gammaproteobacteria; order Pseudomonadales; family Azotimanducaceae; genus UBA9659. Next base: position 575 of record JBLIIB010000081.1, read on the forward strand.
TTTGCCGGTCGTGATCTCAACGGTGTACTCGACTTCTTGTCCAACCAAATCATGCTACCGGTGGGCGGTTTGCTTATTGCACTTTTCGCCGGTTGGCAAATAACGTGCGCCTCATTGAAAGCGGAACTGCCCGCCATGCCTGCACCCATATTTGCAGTCTGGCACCTACTTATCAGGTTTTTACTCCCAGCTGCGATTGCAGTTATTATCATCACAGGATTAACCTGATTCGATCTGATCTGCACACGCAAGACGCAGAAACTGAAGTCCGCTACAATAACGTCTTTTAATCCAAAGATCGGACGTATCGTGGAACTCGAACTTAACGAAGAAGAACTTCGCTTTCGCGAAGAGGTCAGACATCTGCTGGCGGAAGAGCTTAACCATGAACTCAAAGCAGAAACCGCTAAAACAACCACGGTTTTTGCCGACAAAGACATCGCCATCGCCTGGCAGAAAATTTTGCATAAGAAAGGCTGGGCAGGTGTTTCCTGGCCCAAAGAATTTGGCGGCACGGGATGGACATCCAATCAAAGATACATCTTCAATCAGGAGTGTATTAAAGCCGGCGCACCAGGTTTGATTCCACTCGGATTACGTATGCTTGCGCCCGTTATTTTCAAGTACGGCACCAAAGCGCAGCAGGAACACTATTTGCCTAAAATTTTATCCGGTGAACATTATTGGTGTCAGGGTTATTCAGAACCGGGCTCTGGATCAGACCTCGCCAGCCTCAAAACTCGCGCAGAGAAAGACGGGGATGATTACGTCGTTAATGGGAGCAAAATCTGGACGACCCACGCACAATTTGCCGATCATATTTTTTGCCTGGTTCGAACCGATCCCGACGTGCGGCCACAAGCTGGCATTAGCTTTCTGCTCATCGACATGGACACGCCAGGCATCACCGTGGAACCTATCATCACGATGGCCGGTGACCATGAAGTGAACCAGGTTTTCTTCGACAACGTTCGGGTCCCGGTAACCAACCGAGTCGGTCCCGAAAACGAGGGTTGGTCCGTAGCGAAATACCTACTGGAATTTGAACGCGGTGGCGGTACAGCCGCAACGGGACTCAACCTCGGCATGCAGGAATTGAACCTGTTGGTTGACGATCTCCCGGAAGAAACTGATCTACGTAAACGCGCCACCAAACTGGAAGTCGATATTGCTGCATTGAGCCAGATGGAGACTGAACTACAGACAAAAGTAGGCGCAGGCAAAAACCCTGGTTCTGCCTCATCGTTGATGAAAAACATGGCCAGCTCGCTAGGTCAACAAATTGCAGAGCTTAAGCTTGAAACGACCGGCTACTATGGCCTCCCACACAACAACGTGCTTTGGCTGGACAACAAAGAAGGTGTTGGTCCGGAGAGACAGCAAACTGCGGTGGCAACTTACCTTAATACGCGCGCTTCATCGATCTTCGGTGGCTCTAAAGAAGTGCAAAAAAACATCATCGCAAAAACAGTTTTGGGGCTTTAATCATGGCTAATCTCAAAGGAAAGGTAGCATTAGTATCCGGCGCTGCAAGACTACGGGGTTTGGGTCGCGCAATGGCAATACGCCTCGCAGAAGATGGCGCTGACATTATAGTCACGGGGCGAGCTCGAGCACCCGAAGATCGTCCTCAACACGAAATTGATGAGAACTGGCTAGGTGTCAGCTCACTTGCAGAAGAAATCGAATCCATGGGCCTAAAGGCGCTAGCGGTTGAGGCTGACGTGACAAGCAAGACAGACGTGGCTGCACTGGTAGACCTCGCAAAAAAAACATTCGGTCGCGTGGACATTCTGGTAAACAATGCTGGCGTACCCAGCGGCGCAGGCGCCGCCCCCATTCTCGATATGGATGATGACCTTTGGTACGACACGGTTGACGTCAACCTGAACGGGGTTTATCTCGTCACAAAAGCTGTGGGTGCATTGATGCGAGAAGTCGGTGAAGGCGGCTCGATTATCAATATTTCATCGACCGCAGGTCGACGCGGCATACCTGACTACGGTGCTTATTGCGCCACCAAATTCGCCGTCGTCGGCTTAACTCAACAACTCGCGCACGAACTCGCTCGCATCAACATTCGAGTTAACTGCGTTGCGCCTGGTTCACATGCCACCGACATGATGGACGGCACAATCGGAAGAACGGCTGAACGCTTCGGGATATCAACCGAAGATATTACGGCAGGAATACGCGCAGCAGCGCCCATGGGCCGACAAGGCCTCCCTAGCGAGCTTGCAGCTAGCATTTCGTTTCTCGCTGGAGACGACTCAAGCTTCATGACAGGTCAAACCCTGAATGTCGACGGCGGCGCTCATATGAGCTAACTGGGAGATGCGCTCGCAGGATTATTTAATCACGGTGCCATTTAATCGCGGTGCTATCTACTCACGGTGCTAGCTAATCACGAGATCAGGCGCTAACGGGACAATTCAATATGAAAGCAGCATCCTTTTTTCCAGGCAGTCACTACAGTTCGCTCTACGCTATGGCCGGCGATGACTGTTCTCTATTTTTCGATCTCGACAATCTGACAGAGAAACAAGAAGCAGATCACCTCTCAAACATAGAGCTCACTGCGATGCTGCAGGTCGCATTGGCATGTGTCGGCCACGAACACGATCACCTCGCTTTATACGATGAATATCAGGCACCGGGGTGGAGAGAGACGCTGATCAAGTACCACGAGTTTTTTACTCGTATGGTGGACGACGTGGTTCCCATGGAGCATTTCAATTACCACCCTAAAGACACTTATTACAACTCAGTCGCAAAATACATCGAGCAAAACCCGAACCTCACTGATGTGACTAATTTGTACATGTCCAGCGGCTCGAATCAGGTCATACACCAAAGCGAAGATTTACTGCAGATTAACCGTAACGTGAACTCCAAGGAACATTTTGCCCATCACGCACCTGCTTTCGGCATTGAAGTTCCAGACACACTGGTGACAACAAAAGGCGCACTCGATTCGGACGAGGTCGCTGCATTTTTTACGCGTCATAACAACGAGATCATGATCAAGTTGTTGGGTTTAGCGGGCGCGCGAAACGTGGCTGCCGTTAGCAGTATCATTGCTGCAAAATCTTATGCTGCCGAGTATGACGATCAAATGATCGTGTTGCTGCAGCATAAACTGGACCTCGATTTTTATACAGAAATGACTGTGGACCTCATGGTATCGACCACGGATATTCGGATTGCCAACGTGCGAAAAATTCTGTTTGCAGACGGGCTTTGGGTGGGCAATCTGATTGGCGATTCCGTCACCCTAACTGTTGATCAGCGAAGCGAGTTACTGAAAGTCGGTGAATACGCCAGAACTCACGGATACGTGTCAGAGGAAGGCAGCAACTGCGGCATCGACTTTTTCGTGGGTGAAGACGGTAGTGTGATCGTGACCGAAATCAATGCGCGGTGGACAGGAGGATTGTTCCCGGCAGAAATTCTAGGCCAACTCGACACGGGTGGTCGGGATGCTTTGCCATTTTTTGATGTCGTTCTGATCGACAAGCGTGACGCCTATATCAACTTCCTAGACCAACATCTCATTGGTGAATATGACGGCGATTTCGCCATGGTCCCGATCGGATTCGGCTGTTTTCCAGTACCTATTGATGGGAAGGATTACTTCTATACATGGCAGATTGTTGTTGGGGATCTAGAGGCATTTAAAGTGGCTAAAAACGCTCAGCTTGGTGAAGGTGTAATGGTCACAGCGGACAACATCTTTTTAGACCAGGGAAGCGCCGATTTATAGGATATTGGCAGCCTCGACCTACGCGGCCCGACCTAGGCTGCCCGACCAATACACATTAAGCAAGGGTTCCCTAGCTTGTTAGCCCCAAGGGGAATAAACCCAAGGGCTAACGAAGCGCAGCGCTCACAGCCTTCAAGACTCCCTTAGCTAAAGAAAGCCTCTATCGTTCAAACCTGTCTGTTTAAGAACCTGTCCTTTTAAGAACCAGTGTAATTCGGTGTGCGCTTTTCGATAAACGCCTGCATCCCTTCTTTGGCATCACTGGTTTTAGAGCACATCAACTGATTACGATTTTCGATGGCCATGGCAGCCTCCAGACCCGCCGCATCAATCGCGACATTAAGCCCTTCTTTGGTCAGTCGCAGCCCCATGGGCGACGTATTCAGCATCTGGTCAATATAGGGCTGCGCCGCAGCTTCCAATTGATCGTCCGGGACAACTTCTGAGACCAAATTGGTAGATAAAGCTCGTTCCGCGTTGATGAACCTGCCGGTAAGCATAAGTTCTGAGGCAACCGACGTACCAACCAATCGAGGTAAAAAGTAAGAAGATCCCATATCACAAGCAGATAAACCGATGCGAATGAATGCTGCATTCATGCGCGCGCTCTCGCCGGCAATACGAATGTCTGATGCCATCACGAATGAAAAACCGCCGCCACAGGCCGGCCCTTGGATCAGAGAGACAATGGGCTGCGGACATCGCCTCATGCGAATGTAAACTTCCGCAAGGTACCCTTGGAATCCCATACCACCGCCAAACGGGACTTCGTGTGTCCCCGCTTTGGACGCTTTGATATCGAGACCCGCACAGAACGCTCGACCTGCGCCACGCATCACTACAATTCTCGTGTCCTTGTCCTCGCACAAGTCCCCAAAGTAATCACGGAGCTCCGTCACCATAGGTGTAGTAATCGCATTAAGCGATTCGGGTCGATTCAGCGTTAGCCAATCTACCTTCCCCCGCTTCTCAACGGTAATCGTTTCATACTCAGACATATTAAATCTCCCTCGGTATTACGTTCGTTGTTAGTTTGATTTCAAACCGTTCATTGAAGCTCTAGCAATTCGGTGCGGCTAACTTGCCGTCACCTGCAATAGATGTGATTTTAACAGCCGGTAACTTCTTGACCCGAACCAGGAATAAAACTCGCCATCTACCACGGCGCCATGGAAGCCTTGTGCCGTCAACTCGTCAACATAACGCGCAAAAGGAAACGGTTCGGTTGAGAAAAGATACAACGTATCCGACTGAGGTAGGGCATCTTCATCAAGCGCAGGATATGGCACGGGATGATCCGGCAGCGCGTGACCCAGACCGACCATGGTGAGCACCGAGCCGATGAATGTTTGCTGACCGATCGACATCCAGGGGTCTCGCCAGATTAAATATTCAATCTTCTGGATATCACCTGCGGGGTTACCGACCAGACATTCAAGACCGGGCAGTTCACTCAGTGTGTTGATGGCCCGTGGCGGTATCGCTGCGAGCTCATTCCAGCCGTGGGCAAGATCATTGAGGGGCTCATTGTCGATCCGCTCGGCGAGCAACAGCATTGCTTCACCCACATTGTCAACGGACGTGATGTGCGTTGCGACCCAGTCGTAGGGGCAACTTTCTGCCATTTCCCGAGTGTTTTCCTCTCGGTCCATCACAACCAAATCAGGCTTCAGAGCGGCGCATCGTTCCCAATCAACCGCTTTGGTCCCGCCCACAGCGGGAATCTGACTCACCTTATCTGCGGGGTGAATGCAGAAACGGGTTCGTCCTACGACGTTAACGCCACAATCAAGCAGGGTCTCCGTAAGACTTGGGACAAGTGATATGACCCGCAACTATTTCACGTTCTGATGATCATAGGGACAGTGCCGACAGCGATTACCGCAGCATGTCCCTCTTGCCAGGTGATAGCGCTCCGTTAGCACCATCAAGCCCCTTTCAAGATAGAAGTGTTCATCTTCGATCAATTGCTTGATGGGCCAACTGTCGACCGCCTCACTTTTAGGTGTTCCGTCGATACTGTCCACCTACTTCGAAGAACGCGTCGGTTAATTGTCCCAACGAGCAATCACGAACCGCCTCCATCAGTGCTTCGAAGCCGTTACCGCCCTCGCTTACCGTTTGCCTCAGGTGGTCCAAGGATTCAGCGGAGCTACCGACATGGCGATCCTGGAATTCTTTGAGTCGAGCAATCTGGCTCTGCTTTTCTTCTTCCGTGGATCTAGCGAGTTCAATCGTCATTTCCTCAGGTGTAGATTCTGGCAGGAACGTGTTCACTCCAATCAGGGGTAGCGAGCCATCGTGCTTTAGGGTTTCATACTTCATTGACTCTTCCTGAATCTTGCCACGCTGGTAACCTGTTTCCATCGCACCAAGCACGCCGCCTCGATCAGAGATGCGTTCGAACTCTAGGAGCACCGCTTCTTCGACCAGATCAGTCAACTCATCAACAATAAACGCGCCCTGACTTGGGTTCTCAGTTTTTGTCACACCAAACTCTCGATTAATGATCAGCTGAATCGCCAATGCCCGTCGCACGGACTCTTCCGTCGGTGTAGTAATAGCCTCGTCATACGCATTGGTATGCAAACTATTGCAGTTATCGTTAATAGCCAACAACGCCTGAAGTGTCGTTCGAATATCGTTGAACTGCATTTCCTGTGCGTGCAGCGAACGTCCTGACGTCTGAACGTGATACTTCAATTTCTGGCTTTTTTCTTTGGCACCATATTTTTCTTTCATGGCAATCGCCCATATACGTCGGGCGACCCTGCCAATCACGGTGTATTCTGGGTCCATACCGTTCGAGAAAAAGAACGATAGGTTAGGTGCGAAATCATCAATGCTCATGCCGCGAGCAAGATACGTTTCAACAAACGTGAAGCCATTAGCCAGCGTAAACGCTAGCTGCGAGATCGGATTCGCCCCTGCTTCTGCGATGTGGTATCCGGAAATAGAGACGGAGTAAAAGTTTCGGACTTCGTTATCAATAAAGTATTGCTGAATGTCGCCCATCATCCTGAGGCTAAATTCCGTGGAGAAGATACAGGTGTTCTGTCCCTGGTCCTCTTTCAGGATATCCGCTTGAACAGTACCTCGAACGTTAGATAGCGCATAAGCTTTCAACTCGCTCTTTTCCTGCTCACTCGGTTCCCGGCCCTCTTTCTCTTTAAATTGATCAACCTGCTGATCAATGGCCGTGTTCAGGAACATCGCAAGGATCGCCGGCGCGGGGCCATTGATCGTCATTGAAACTGACGTTCTTGGGTCGCACAGGTCAAAACCACCGTAAAGCACTTTCATATCATCCAGTGTCGCGACCGACACACCCGAGTTACCAATCTTGCCGTAGATATCAGGACGTGTTGCAGGATCGAAACCATAAAGCGTCACGCTATCAAATGCAGTTGACAGTCGTTTGGCATCTGAGTGTTCAGACAAGCGCTTTAATCTTCGGTTAGTTCGCGCCGGATCACCCTCACCCGCGAACATGCGCGCAGGATCTTCACCCTCACGTTTGAAAGGAAATACACCCGCCGTAAACGGGAAGTACCCGGGTAAGTTTTCGCGTTTCAAAAACTTCAAAATTTCGCCAGCGTCTTCGTATTGGGGTAATGAAACGCGCGAAATCCAGTTTCCCGATAGCGACTCACTACCCAGGCGGGTTCGGATTTCTTTACCCGATGAAGTGGTTTCAACGCGCTCTTCACCAGAATAGCTTTCTTTGAACGCGGGCCATTGCTCAAGCATTTTTCGGTTTTCATGGCTGAGCAGGTCTTCTTTTTGCTCAATGAGAACACCAATCTGAGCATTCTCTTCACCCAGCATCTGTTGGGTCGCTGACAATTGTTGATGCTCTCGCGCAACCCGAGCCTGCATGTTTGCGGCGGCTAGATAATGACGAACAGCATCCGCAATCTCTGCCAGATAGCGAGAACGTGACGCCGGCACGATAACTGAACGTACAGACGGTATACGGATATCCAGATACGGTAACTTCGAATCCCATTCTCGAAGGCCTTTTTCACGAAGGATGGACAATAGGCCATGATAGGCAGATGACACTCCGTCATCACCAAAGCGTGATGCAATTGTGCCAAACACCGGCAGTTCCTTGGGCGATTTATCCCAAGCTTCGCGGTTACGTTGTACCTGCTTCGCGACATCGCGCAAGGCATCCTCTGCGCCTTTACGATCGAACTTATTGATCACAACCTGATCAGCAAAATCGAGCATATCAATTTTTTCAAGCTGACTTTGCGCACCAAATTCCGGCGTCATCACATACATAGATGCATCAACGTAAGGCACAATGCCGGCATCGCCCTGACCAATGCCCGGCGTTTCAACCACAATCAAATCAAAATCAAACTTCCGGGCAGCAGCAATAATATCGGCAAGATAAGCCGGCACTTCACCGGTCGACTGACGGGTGGCAATAGACCGCATATAGATGTTGGGCGCGTAAATCGAATTCATTCGAATACGGTCGCCTAACAGTGCACCACCGGTTTTCTTTCGCGTGGGATCAATCGCAAAAATCGCAATCTTTGCGCTATCGTCGCTGTCGATCCTGAAGCGCCGAATAATCTCATCGGTCAACGACGATTTGCCGGCGCCGCCTGTACCCGTAATACCTAGTACGGGGGTCGACTTATCTGAACCCAATTTCAGTGACGCCAGATCGCCGCCGCCCATCTCACCGCGCTCAATCGCGGTGATCAGCGAGGACAATGCCAAATAATCATCGCTCTTCATATCAGACATGGACCGATTAGGTGAACCCGCAAGCCGACATCGATCGACCATATCCTGGATCATACCTACGAGCCCAAGACTCATACCATCCTGCGGCGAATAGATTCGGGCAACCCCATAATCATGTAGCTCTTGGATCTCTTCAGGAACAATCACGCCGCCCCCGCCACCAAATACCTTAATATGCTCCGCACCGTTTTCTTTCAGCATATCTACAATGTACTTGAAGTACTCAACGTGACCGCCCTGGTATGAGCTGATCGCGATACCCTGCACGTCTTCTTGGAGCGCCGCCTGGACAACTTCTGCCACTGACCGATTGTGGGCAAGGTGGATAACCTCAACGCCAAGGGACTGCAAAATACGTCGCATGATGTTGATGGACGCATCGTGTCCGTCGAACAAACTGGCTGCGGTTACAAATCGTAGCGGTGGCTGTTCCTTTTCTGGTTGCGTACTACCTTCAACGGATCTTACCTTTGCTTCTGACATGATGGAGTCCTCTTAGTCTGCTGAAAGCAGCAGGGTCATAGTATTTTTTAAGTTATCGTGCAGTGTTTTAGTGCCGGCGAGATCTGAAGGGTTCGCCAACCAATAATAAACAATACCGATCACAGACGCGCAGAACTGCGCGGCAATAGGATCGGAATTTTTTTTCGTTTTATCTGAAATTGATGGGGCAGCCATAATCCAGCTAACCATATCCTGATGTCGACGTTTATGAATATTGCCAATAATTGCGGCCAACTCGGAGCCCGCATTGACAGATTCAAACCACAGGTTGTAAAAAGCCCTAACCTGATCCGGCGCTTCAACACAAAATTTGTAGTGTTCCTCGAGTGCGTGGTGAATGGCGTCGATACCCGTCAGGGATTGCGTCGCCTGCTTGAGTTGACCAAGCCAGATATCACTCACCTGACGAAGCACAAAAGCGAACAGAGCATCTTTTGAGCCAAATCGTTGACCCGCAAGACCACGAGAATAGCCTGCGACAAGACCAATCTCTTTAAGACTGGTTGCAGCAGGTCCGTGATCAACAATCAATTTAACGGCGGCTTCAAGCATGCGGTTGTCGGATATTCCCGTCCGCTCTGCCTGAGTCAGCTTTCCGTTAGATTTCATTGTCATTAAAACGAAGCCTCAGACAGCGCGACGCCGGTGTATGCGCCGCCGACAACAGCATCGCGGTGGCTCTTATGACGAGGCAACATTTGGGCAAAGTAAAACTGAGCCGACGTCAGCTTCTTCCTATAAAAATCGGATTCCGGACCAACCAATCCTGCCAAGGCACATTCAGCGGATCGCGCCATGTACCAGGCACCCGCAACATAACCCATCATCATCAGGTAGTCATACGCTACTGCGCCAACGAATTTTTGGCTGGACTGTGCATTTTCAATCACATAACGAGAGGCATCATGAAGGTTAGCCACCGATGCTTTGAGATCATCGGCGATACCCGCGAGTTCCTCTGAGGCACCTATTCTCTCGGCAGTCTCAAGCACCTCATCGAGGTATGCCTCCAACGCCGCGCCTTGATCTTTCAGCAATTTTCGGCCGACCAGGTCGTTCGCCTGAATACCGTTCGTTCCTTCGTAGATAGAAGATATACGCGCGTCTCGATAATGCTGTGCTACGCCCGTCTCTTCGATAAAGCCCATGCCACCGTGAACCTGAATACCTAGCGAAGTCACTTCATTCACCAACTCAGTACACCATGCTTTAACAAGCGGTGTTAGCAACGCAAACCGAGCGTTAAAATGGCTACGCTCTGCTTCATCCTTACCGTGAATTCTCAAATCGTGTGAAAAGGCGCCATCGTAAGTGAGTCCACGCATGGCTTCCGTAAGAGACTTCATGGTCATCAGCATTCGCTGTACATCAGCGTGCTGAATGATCCCGGCGGATTCGCCCGTTTCTACGTCCCTTCCCTGGACGCGTTCTTTAGCATAAGCCAGCGCGTCCTGATAAGAACGCTCCGAGAGCGCCACACCCTGCAAACCAACCTCTAGCCGAGCATGATTCATCAACGTGAACATGCACGCTAGGCCGTCACCAGGTTCGCCAATCAAGTAGCCGATGGCACCGTCGTTTTCACCGAAGCTCATCACGCAAGTTGGACTCGCGTGAATACCCAATTTGTGTTCTGTCGATACCACATGCACATCGTTGCGCTCACCCAATGATCCATCGGGGTTCACCAGAAATTTCGGTACGAGGAAAAGAGACAACCCCTTATTACCTGCGGGCGCATCGGTCATCGGTGCCAGAACAATATGCAGAATGTTTTCTGTCATATCATGCTCGCCCCAGGTGATGTAAATCTTCTGACCACGGATACGGTAGTGGTCCCCAACAGGTTCCGCGCGCGTTTTAAGCGTTGAAAGATCTGAACCTGCATGAGATTCAGTCAGATTCATGGTCGCCGTCCAATGTCCGGTAATCAGGTTAGGCAAATACTTGTCTTTGAGTTCGTCACTGCCATGAGCGGATAAGGCATCTATACCGCCCGCCGTTAACATTGGGCAAAGTGCCATGGAGGTGCACGCGCTATTCCACATTTCTGATGCCGCGAGGTGAATGAGAAATGGCATGCCCTGCCCACCATATTGCGGGCTTTGAGCAAGGCTCAGCCAGGCGTTGTCCACAAACAATTGATAGGCGTCTGCAAACCCGTCTGCGGTCTTGATCGTGTCGCCGTGAAGTCTGACGCCCTGCTGGTCACCAATTCGGTTGAGTGGCGCTAGTACCTGCCCAGCAAATTTGCCCGCTTCATCCAGCACCGCGGCCGACAATTCAGGCGTGGCCTCAGAAAAATTTTCCAGTTCGTTCAGCCGCGAGTAATCCAACATCTCGTTGACGACAAACCCGATTTCACGGGAGGGTGCTACATAATCTGCCATAGGGAAAAGCCGTAGATAAAAAACTTACGCCAAGTTACTTGCTCGGCGCAAGCAAGTCAACGTCGACAAAAATTGAACTATCAAACCTAAAACGCTGATTTAAATAGCAATGCCTTAGAGAAACAAAGTGCTAGCGCTTGTCTTGGTCAGAAGATACTCTGAGAAAGCAACATTTGCTCCGCAACCGTCCTAGAAAGCCCCTCTCAAATGAAAAAAGAAACATAATTTGAGTCAATTACGTTCAAAGCTATGGAAGAATTCCCAGTTCCTCACTTATCTGGGTTCCACTGCCTTTACCGGCAACGCAACGTCCATGCAGCAGTTGCTGCTCAGCTGGCTGCTCGTTGGAATTCTCCTATTGCCGGCAGACCAGGTGGGTATCACGCAGGCACTCATTGGTTTACCCGGCATTATTCTCATGCTTTGGGGTGGCGCGAGCGCGGATAGAGCAGATGCACGAACGTTACTCATCAGAGTCTACTCAATCACCTGGCTATTCCCTCTCGGCTTGTATTTCGCGAACGACGGCGGGTGGCTGAATATCTGGAGCGTGAGTTTATTTGGCGTGGCAATGAGTACTGCGATATCTTTTAGTAACCCTGCCCAGCAGTCCATATTGAATCGAGTGGCCGGCAACGAAGTCCAAAAAGCGGTCACAGCCGCTACGGCCATTACATTTATCGTTCAGATATTCGGTTTAATACTGGCGGGACAGATGGAGATTATCGGATTAGGTGTCGTACTGCTGGTTCAGTCGCTGAGCCTCGTGCTCGGCGCCATTTCAATCACTCGCATCGCGCCGCTGGCGATTCTACCTCCCCGAAAAAAGGAATCGACCTACCAGACCATGCTGGCAGGCTTTGAAGCAGCCCTCAAAAATCGCACAATCCTGCACACACTCATCATTACCTTCGCATCGGGCATCTTCAACGCCGGTGCGTTTATGACGGCATTACCCTTTATCGTCAAACGCAGCTACGACGGCGACGCATTGGGCCTTGCAACGATCATGATCGTTTTCTACGCTGGCGCCACCATATCCAACATCATTCAATTCAGAATCATGCCGCTGGCCCGACCGGGGCTTTGGTTCCTGGTCATGCAATTCACTAGAATCTTTATTCTGTTTTTCGTATGGATTCAGCCCGATTGGTGGGTTCTCATGATTGTGCTGTTTGCATGGGGTTTGAATATGGGGGTCACTACCAACCTTTCACGAGCGATTGTTCAAGAAGCCGCTGAGGAGACTTATCTCGCGAGAATTTTAAGTGTCTACAGCCTCGGCATGGTCGGTAGCATGCCGATTGGCGCGTTGTTCATTGGATTCTTTATTGAAGGTTTTGGGGAGATGAACGCTGTTGTCCCCGCGATGTTCGTCTCAGCGTTATTGTGTATCTATGGTTTCATGTTTACCGGTGTAGGCACTTATCATTCGCCCGCGTACGATGCAGAGAGCGAGGCAGAGGTCTGAAAAACAGGTCTGAAAAACAGGTCTGAAAAACAGGTCTGAAACGAGATCCAAAAGGGGGCCTACGAAAGTTCTATGCCGTTGGAACATTTTTATGTCGAATGATCTCACCGTCTTCCATGAAAATAATCTCCTCCGCAATATTTGTCGCCAGATCTCCTATTCGCTCAAGATTCGACGAAATAGTCAGCAGTGACAACGCGGGTGTGATCGAATCCGGTCTGGCGTGCATTACCGAGTTGAGTTGACGATAAGTGGCGGCATGTAAACTGTCCAGTTCATCATCCATCACAAGGACTTCAGC
>JBLIIB010000082.1:0-13611 GCA_047634795.1 Candidatus Azotimanducaceae bacterium
GCATGTATGACGTTGCATTTGTTGGGGTCGCCGGAAAGAAAGTCTTCTGTGATCTTGCAGAACGCGCCGGGGAAAATTCCGGGGTCCAATTGGTCGACTGATTCATGGACTTCTGTTTTATCGGAGCTGACCCCTCGCGCCTGATATCGACTGCCTGATGCGCGCGGCGCGACAGAATACCCGGAGCGACTGTGCGCCTGAATGAGTCCTCTGAACTCCAATTGTCGGTATGCCTTAGCGACCGTGTTGGGCGCTGTGCCCAGTTCGCTCGCAACCTGTCGAATACTGGGCAGGCGGTCGCCCGGGCTGAGTTCATTTGCCGTAATCGCAAAGTGGAGTTGTTCTGCGATCTGCTGGAAAACGGGCGTTGGACTATCGGTATTTAGACTCAGTTTCATCCGCGGAACTGTATCATATGCGTAATACAGAATCACGCCCTAGTGAGCAGATATGGCCCCTGCGACGCAAACTTTTTGAATTTCATCCAACCTTTTATGGGTCCATGGATTGGCATGCTGCGAGTCGTCCCTTTTTTGTGTTTATCCCCTATAATGCGCGCTTTCTGAGAGGAGGTAGCATGCCAATTATCGTCGACTATGACGCTGGCAATGTCCGAAGTGTCCAACGGGCCTGTGAGTACGTCGGGATGCAGGCGGAAATTTCAGCCGACCCGGATGTTGTTCGATCTGCAGATAAACTGATCTTTCCGGGGGTAGGCTCCGCTGCAAGTGCAGTGGATACGCTCAAGGCGCGAGGACTGGATGAGGCTTTGATTGAGTATTTTCACTCGGGAAACCCCATGCTCGGGATCTGCTTGGGGCTTCAGATTGTTCTTGAGCACACAGAAGAAGGTGATAAAACATGTCTTGGTCTGGTCGATGGTGCCTGCGAGCGATTTGAGTTTAAAGACCCTTCCATCAAGGTGCCACATATCGGCTGGAACGAACTGACAATCGAGCGAGAGCATCCCATGCTTAAGGATATGCGGTCCGGAGATGAGTTCTATTTTGTGCATAGCTATTACGCAAAACCTTTAAACGAAGCGCATATCCTTGGCACGTCCGACTATGGCGACAAAAAATTCTGCGCGGTGATTGGCAAAGACAATTTGTTTGCAACACAGTTTCACCTTGAGAAGAGCGGGAAGTTGGGATTGAAACTGCTGGCCGCTTTTCGGGATTGGTCAACATGCTGAGTAAGAGAATTATTGCTTGTCTTGATGTTCGGAATGGTAAATTGGCGAAGAGTGTCAAATTTGTTGATACCAAGGATATCGGGGATCCGGTTTCCAAGGCCCGCGAATACTACGACGATGGCTTAGATGAATTGGTGTTTTATGACATCACCGCTTCAAGCGATGATCGAAACATCATGATGGATGTGGTTGAAGAGGTCGCAAAGCAGGTCTACATCCCGTTTTCTGTCGGGGGCGGCATCCGGAACGTGGAAGATGCTCATCGGTTGCTCTGGGCGGGTGCAGAGAAAATTAATGTGAACTCTGCAGCAGTTCTGAGACCGGCGTTGATCGAAGAGTGTGCCCATGCCATTGGCACTCAAAACACCGTATTGTCGATCGACATCAAGCGGGTTGAAGTGACGCGGAATCTACCTAGCGGTTACGAAGTGGTCATTAACGGTGGTCGTAAACCCATGGGTATTGATGCGCTCACCTGGGCGCTGCGCGGTGAAGAGTTGGGTGCGGGCGAACTGGTAGTGAACTCGATTGACGCTGACGGCACACGCGAGGGCTATGAGATAAACCTTACACGTATGATTGCAGAGGCGGTTTCAATTCCTGTGATCGCGTCCGGCGGTGCCGGGAAGCCCGAGCATTTGCTCGAGGTTTTGACTGAAGGAAAGGCCGACGCGGCTTTGGTTGCATCAATGGTTCACTTTGGCGAGTACACTGTTAGCGGCCTGAAACAATGGCTGCACGAACATGGTGTCAAAGTTAGATTGCGTTACTAGGGAACGTCTGATTAATAGAGATTAATCAGACGTTCCCTGGCGGGATTGAGTAGCCCGGTTGGGTTGAAAGATCAATTAACGGAAGTGATATACGTCCGCAATGAAACCATGCGTTTTTAAAGGGAAAAACGAATGAAAGACGCTCAGGCGCGAATCGACGAACTGGAAGAAAAGATTGTCTACCAGGAAGACTCGATACAAAAGCTGGACGATGCTTTGGCAAACCAGCAACGACAAATCATGAATCTAGAGCATGAATTCAAGGTTGTGTTGGAACATGTCAAAAAACTTGAACCTGCCCAATCACCTGCAGCATCCGTTGAAGATGATCGGCCGCCGCACTACTAGTCCGATTGATAAGACTGATTGAATCTCAAGGAGCCAATAGTGAAAGCTATTATTGTTGAAGAAGACTTTTCCCTATCCTGGGCTGAGACCGAAATGACCGTACCAGGTACCGAAGATATCCTGATTAAGGTGCACGCCTCGGCCGTGAATCGAGCAGACCTTATGCAGCGTCGCGGTTTTTATCCGCCCCCTCCGGGTGCCAGTCCTGTCATGGGGTTGGAGTGTGCTGGAGAAGTGGTTGAGGTAGGGGCATCCTGTACTCGGTATCAGTTAGGTGATCGTGTTTGTGCGCTATTAGCCGGTGGTGGTTACGCGGAATACGCCACCGTGCACGAGGGTAGTGCGTTGCCCATTCCCGGTGACCTGAACTTCGAGCAGGCTGCAGCATTGCCTGAAGTATTTGCCACGGCCTGGCTTAATCTTTTCATCGAAGCAGGATTGCAACCCGGCGAAAAAGTTGTGCTCCATGCCGGCGCAAGCGGCGTTGGCACAGCCGGAATCCAGCTTTGTCGTGAGTTTGGTGCGACAAGTTTTGTTACCGTTGGGTCACAGGAAAAGCTCACAGCCTGTATTGATATGGGTGCGTCCGCCGGTTTTGTTCGACACGACGGCTCGTTCCTTGAAGCCGCGAAAAAGTTCGCAGGCCACGAAGGTGTTAATGTCGTGCTTGATCCAGTAGGCGCGGGTTATCTGACAGATAATATTGCGTTGTTAGGACTAAATGGTCGGCTTGTGCTGATTGGTTTGATGGGCGGCATGCAGGCTGAGTTAGATCTGGCGCAATTGATGATCAAGCGCTTACGAGTTATTGGTTCAACACTTCGTGCGAGGCCTTTGAGCGAGAAAGCTGCCATCATGGGTGAATTAGAAGAAAGAGTTTGGCCAAAAATTGCAGAAGGTAAAATTGTGCCTGTCATTGAAAAGGTCTTCGATATTGAAGAGACGGCAGCAGCGCACGATCTCATCGAAACAGATGCGACAACGGGCAAGGTGATTCTTCGAGTGAGCCACTAACAGGTTTACGGCAGTGCTAAATCGTTAGGCCGGGCGCTTTAGCTCCGTTGCGTCCTGTGCCTGAGTACCCTTGCCGGTTTCCGGTAGTGTAAATTTCTACGTGGGAACCTTCCTGATGCTTCGAAAGCCTCACGGAGCCGTCGCTCCTGATTGAATGTCAGTGGACGAAACATCATCACCCCCCTTCCCGTTCTATAAAGCCGAAACCCTTAGTGTCGTTGAACCATTTGCGGTTCCGGAATGTCGGTTGCACACAGATTGACTGTCCGACATATTCCTTTCCTGCATCGGCATCAAATCATAGATTAAAGAAAACCGTCCAAGCTGAATTGTTGTTGGGCCTTGCGGCTTGTGCGCGGCTACATATCCTGAATTACATATTGGTGACGCTAAGTCTTTGCTCGTTCAGCTTTTCTAATACTGACGTCAAGTCACTCAATTTGTCTTTTTCTTTCTGGACCACCTCGTCGGGAGCTTTTTCCACAAAGCTGGCGTTGCTCAATTTTCCGTTCGTTCTGTCATGGTCTTTTTGTTTCTTGTCGATTTCTTTATCGAGTCGCGCGAGTTCGGCGTCTTTATCAATCAGATCCGCCATGGGCACAAGGAGTTCCATTTCACCGACTAGTGCCGTGGCCGAAAGTGGTTTTTCATCGCCGTCTTTTAGCGTGGTGACCGATTCCGGATTAGTCAGAAATTTTAGGAGCTGTTGGAAGCTTTCCAAACGCTCAAGATCTTGCTTTGAGCTATTGGCAAATAGAATGGGTATTGCTTTGGCCGGTGAAATATCCATTTCGCCGCGTATGTTTCGGACGCCTGTGACAACCTGCTTTAACCAGGCGACGTCCGCCTCAGCACTGTCATCCTGGAGTTCAGCCTGAGACGTAGGGTACTGCTGGATCATGATGGATTCGCCCCTGTCTCTGACAGTATCAGGAATTTTTTGCCAGAGCTCTTCGGTCAGATAGGGAATGAAAGGGTGAGCCAGCCGAAGTGTCGCTTCAAGGGTTCTCGCCAGTGTCTGGCGAGTGGCCAGTTTTTCTTCCGCCGATATTTCGTCGCTGTTCAGGATGGGTTTGGTCAATTCCAGGTACCAGTCACAAAATTCGTCCCAGACAAACTCATAGATTGCTTTCGCTGCAAGATCAAACCGATAGGTTTCCATCGCAAGTTCAACGGCGGCAGCAGTTTTCTGGAATTCTGAAACAATCCACCGGTCTACCGTAGATAGGATGAGCGATTCGCTACCCAGTCGCTGCGCGTCTGGCTCGACATTGCTCAAGACATAGGCTGAAGCATTCCAAATTTTGTTGCAGAAATTGCGATAGCCCTCGACGCGTTTCATGTCGAATCTGAGTGTTCGCGTTCTCGTGGCGATGGCATAAAAAGTAAATCGTAAGGGATCTGCTCCGTAGGCCATGATGCCTTCGGGAAATTCTTTTCGCGTCGCCTTCTCGATACCTGGCGCCCTTTTGGGTTGCATGAGATTGCCGGTTCGTTTTTCTACCAGATCCTCAATACCAATCCCGTCGATGATATCCATGGGATCAAGCCCATTGCCCTTAGACTTTGACATTTTTTGGCCCGCGGCATCGGTCACGAGTCCGTGGATGTAGACTTTGCCGAAGGGAACCTCGCCGATGAACTTCAATGTCATCATGATCATGCGAGACACCCACAGACTGATAATGTCATGGCCGGTGACCATAATGTCAGTGGAATGGAAGGTCTCCAGGGCTTCGGTCTTTTCTGGCCAGCCTAATGTGGAAAAGGTCCAGAGTGCGGATGAAAACCAAGTGTCGAGGACGTCCGAATCCTGTCTTAGTGGCAGGCTGTCGGCAAGATCATGTTTTGCACGGACCTCAGCTTCGCTTCGGCCCACGTAAATTTTGCCTTCATCACTGTACCAGGCGGGAATCCGATGACCCCACCAGAGTTGCCGGCTGATGCACCAGTCCTCAATATTCCGCATCCAGGAGAAATAAATATTCTCGGCATTCTTGGGGATAAATTCGATATCCCCGTCTTCGACGGCCTTGATGGCGGGGTCGGCCAGAGATTGAATAGCGACAAACCACTGATCGGATAGATATGGTTCAACCACCACGCCGGATCTTTCGCCTCTGGGTACGGCCAAAGTGTGGTCATCAATCTTGACGAGATGACCCAGCGCGTCAAGATCTGCAACGACCTGTTTTCTTGCCTCAAAGCGATCCAATCCGCGGTATTTCTCGGGCACGGTGTCGCTCAGGGTGGCGTCATCGTTCAGTATGTTGATCATGGGGAGGTCGTGGCGCTTCCCCATGTCGTAGTCATTGAAATCGTGGGCAGGCGTGATCTTGACGCACCCAGTGCCAAATGCCATGTCGACATATTGATCAGCAATGATAGGAATTTTTCGGCCGGTTAAAGGCAACAGCACTTCCTGACCGACAAGGTCTTTGTAGCGTTCATCATCAGGATGCACAGCAACGGCCGTGTCCCCCAGCATGGTTTCAGGGCGGGTCGTCGCAACGGTTAATGTTCGCTTCCCATCAGCCAGTGGATACTCAAAATGCCAAAGGTGTCCTTGTTCTTCTTCAGACTCTACCTCTAAATCCGAAATGGAAGTCTTGAGCTTTGGATCCCAGTTAACGAGCCGCTTACCGCGATAGATCAAGCCTTCATCAAAGAGTCTTACAAAAACTTCGAGCACTGCCTCCGAAAGCCCTTCATCCAGGGTGAACCGTTCGGTCTCCCAGTGTAGGGATGCGCCCAGGCGCCGAAGCTGTTTGGTAATGGTGCCGCCCGATTGCTCTTTCCACTCCCAGATTTTTTCAACAAACGCTTCTCTGCCGAGATCAAGTGGTTTGATCCCCTGCTTCGCGAGTTGTTCGGTCACCAGCATTTGCGTGGCAATGCCGGCGTGATCCGTGCCCATCTGCCAAAGCGTGTTTTTTCCAGACATGCGTTGATAGCGGATGAGTGCATCTACCAGGCTATGCTGAAACGCATGCCCCATATGCAGGGTGCCGGTCACGTTCGGGGGAGGAATGGCGATACTATAGGCTTCGCCGTTACCCGATGGGGCGAAATAGTTGTTCGCTTCCCATTTTTCGTACCAAGCCTGTTCAATGTCTTGCGGAGAATATTTGCTCATG
Organism: Candidatus Azotimanducaceae bacterium; assembly: GCA_047634795.1. Classification (GTDB taxonomy): domain Bacteria; phylum Pseudomonadota; class Gammaproteobacteria; order Pseudomonadales; family Azotimanducaceae; genus UBA9659. Next base: position 6,468 of record JBLIIB010000082.1, read on the forward strand.
ATGTCTGGACCGGTCGGAGCTGCCGCTCAAAATAGAAAAAGCGCGATTATACACGTTGCGCGCAGTGGGGTAAGGCAGGTGTACTACTTGGATATAGTACTTGGATGTACGACCTGGATGTAACACCTGGATGTAGGACAAAATTTTGTAGTAACGCTTTCGGTCTGACTGGTGAGATCTAATCGTGCGTCTGTTTCACGGGCGGTGTCACTGATTTTTTCGACTATTCAGGTCGCCCAGTATCGCTATTAGCTGGTTTGCGAGCTCCTGTCTGAGGCGTTGCCCTAATTCCTCTGTGAATTCGTCGACCAATTCATCGATCATTCCTTCTGCGGACACTCGCAAATCGTCAACGACGGCGTCGTCAATCGCTTCGCCGCCCAGTATATCGCCGAAAAGATCAATCGTATCGGGGTCACAGTTAGGGGAATAGTTAGGGGCATGGTCAGGAGAATAGCTCGGAGGCTTTCTGGGTCCGCGAGCAGGACGTTTGGGTCGTTTAGGCGTCTTGGTGCCGTCATGGCCCAATTCGCCCATCAACGGGACCTGAGTGACCCCAGGTTTTTGTGTTTCGTCATCCATCTCGTTTTCTATCTTGTCACCCGTGCTGCGTGCTGGGGAAGCTCGTTTTAATGTCTATCAATGCGGCCCCACCTCGCTCTGGGCTGGGTTTCACCGCTTGCGCGGCCCGACCTACGCGGCCCGACCTACGCGGCCCGACCCTAATACCCTATTAATCAGAGCTTCCTTAGTTAACCTGGTGGTAGTGGAGTGGATAGCCCCTTTCCTTGTAATAGGTATAATTTTTGCGGGCTGCATCGCGGCTATTTTGGTCGACAGGCACGACCTCTGCAACCCGATCGAATCGTGAGAAGAAGTGTGGAATGTCGCCTGAAAGGTTAATCAGAACTTCCTGATGTTCGTCAGGCTCGTGATCGAAGCCAATCTTAACGGGTACGTCTGTGTCTGGATTGCTCTGATTATTGTTCAGAACGTGCGGTACAAAACTATCCGGCCTAAAGGTCCACAGGTGTGCATCGAGCTGTTGTGCCTGCGATTCACTGGTAGCGTGGACATATATCTTCAGCCCGCGCCGGTAGACCTTATCGATGAGTCGGCAGGTGAACGTCAGTTCATCTCCCGCGATCTGATAGAAATCGATACGTGTCACGAGACTGCATCAACCTTAGCGCGAAGATATTCCACCAGAAGTCCAACCGGGCGGCCTGTGGCTCCTTTTGCAGGACCACTGCCCTTGAAGGCGCTGCCGGCGACGTCAAGGTGTGCCCATCGATACTTCTTGGCGAACCGAGCAAGGAAACAGGCCGCTGTAATGCTACCTGCTTCCCTGCCTCCAATATTTGCCATGTCCGCGAAAGGACTATTGATCTGGGCCTGATAATCCTCCCAGAGCGGCATGCGCCAGACGCGGTCAAGGGAATCTTCCCCTGCTTTATTAAGGGCTTCGGCGACACTATCGTCATTGGCATACATGGCGCTGGCATGACTACCCAGTGCCACGATACAGGCGCCCGTCAGGGTGGCCACGTCGATGACAGTATCGGGGTTGAATTGATCGATGTAAGTCAGCGCATCACACAGTACAAGCCGGCCTTCAGCGTCGGTGTTCAGGATTTCAACTGTCTGTCCTGACATGGTTTTGACAATGTCGCCGGGTCTTGATGCGTCGCCCGAAGGCATGTTTTCCGCCGCAGCCAGAACCCCGATCACATTGATCGGCAGGTTTTGTTCTGCCACAGTAAGCATTGCGCCGAACACAGTAGCCGCGCCGCACATGTCCCAGATCATCTCATGCATGCCGCCACCAGGCTTGAGGGATATACCGCCGGTATCAAACGTAATGCCTTTGCCGACCAACACATGTGGTGCTTCTTTGCTCTTGCCGCCTTTATGAGTCATCACAATGAGCTTGCCGGGTTGATCACTGCCTCTTGTCACGGACATGAATGCGCCCATGCCGAGCTTTTCGATCTCTTTTTCTTCGATGATTTTAGTTGTGATGGACGGGTAGTCCTTAGCGAGCTGCTTTGCCTGATCGGCCAAATAGGTGGGCGTACAAATATTGCCAGGCAGGTTGCCAAGATCTTTTGACGCGTTGATCCCTTTTGTCAGGGCCTGTGCCGATTGGATTGCTGCCGAAATGACTTCAACTTGATCTTTGTCTGTGGCGAAGAGTTCGATCGTGTCGATATTGTCGTTCGATTCAGGTGGTTTGCCTTTCATCTGTGTGAAAGCGTATCGGCCTGCTTCAAACGTTTCGACTAATCGCGCGGCTTTCCATGTCATATCCCGGTTGGGAACGTTGATTTCAAGCAGACAACACAAGGCGTTTTTAACGGAGATGGATTTGATACTGGCTATTACGCTGCGGGCGATGGCCGCGTAGCGAGCGCCGTCCATCGTCTCTGCATTACCGAGGCCAACGATCAGGACCCGAGCCGAGCCTATATTGGGTACATCGTGCAACACGATGGTTTGACTCGCCTTGCCCTGAATATCCCCTCGTTTAAGTACTTTCTTCAGGTAGCCCTTGGCGGCCTTATCAATTGCTTTGCCTGTTTCTGTTAGCTGGTTGTCATCAAATACCCCAACCACCACGCACTGGGTCCTCGCTTTCGCCGCGTTTCCTGCTCGTGTGCCATAAATCATAGAGACTCCTAAAGGATAATGTACGTGTAAACTTAGCGTCTAATATAACGTGTATGATTCTGCGGGTCACTTGGTGGGAATCGTGGCTTGGGCTGGTTGCCAGCAGCTGCGGCTTAAACGGGTTCTTGGGAGATTCTCCCTGTTAGTCGAGACTCAGCTGAGGCTCAGGTAAGACTAGGTTGAGAGGTGAATGTGAGGTGGGTGAGATGAGAGCGGAGAATTCGAGCAACCTGTGATTTTATTTAGATACTTTGCGCGGGAAACTTTTGCCACGATGTTTGTCGTAGCAGCGGTTGTCCTGGTTATTTCTATAGGCTGGCGATTCGGTGGTTACCTGGATCGGGCTGCCGCAGGCATGATGACCAGCGAAATCCTGTTTGCGTTGATGGTGTTCCGCTTACCGGGTTTCCTTGAGCTTATCGTGCCCGTCAGTTTCTTCCTCGCGATTATGCTCACATACGGTCGCCTCTATGTAGACAACGAAATGATTGTTTTGCAGGCCTGCGGTATGAGTACCCGGCGCTTAATGCTGCTGACCCTAGGTATGGCGGCCATCGTAATGTTTTTCACCGCGGTGATTTCCCTCTGGTTAAAGCCTCTCGGTGAGCGACAGGTGGAACGACTGTTGGGTAGTCAAGAAAATCTGACTGAGTTCGATACGCTCGCACCGGGCCGATTTCAAACGCTGAGTTCAGGCCAGAGAGTTACCTACACAGAAGACATTTCGCGTGAGGGAGAGCTCTCTAGGATTTTTATTAACGAGTACCAGGATGATCACATTCGCAATGAACCGAGGGAAACGGCCACGTTGATTGCGAAGACCGGTGTGACACAGGTAAACGCGAACGGAGAGCGATTTCTTGTTCTTCGTGACGGCACCCGATACCAAGGTAAACCCGGTATCGATAATTATCGGGTTATTGAGTATGAGGAGTATGGGCAGTTAATACCCAATCAATCCGATCGTGAGATTGATCGACGTCGAACGGCGATCCCAACGCTGGCTCTGATAGGCAATGATGATCTTGAAGCGTTATCTGAATGGCACTGGCGCATCTCGATTGTCCTGATGGTCCCTTTGATTGCGCTGCTCGCGATTCCTTTGTCCAGAGTGAACCCCAGGCAGGGTCGGTTTAATCGGCTGGTGCCAGCAATGGTGCTGTGTTTTGTCTACATTGTGATGCTATCAGCCGCGCGGTCTGCGCTTGAAAAAGGCGATATCCCCGCCGGCTTTGGTTTGTGGGGGGTTCATGGGGTCTTTGTTGTCATCACCGTACTGGCTTACCAGTTCGACCGAATGATGTCTGGTATTAGTCGTCTTGTCCCTCGCCTTTTGTCTCGGTAGCAGGCGTCTTATCTTGCTTGTAGGCATCCTTGCCTAAAAATTCTACTCGCGTGCCCGAGGCGCGGTCGTGCCATGCAAGTCTGTCTGGATCAAACAGGATCCAAAGATAACCGAGCCCCATAAAGAACAGTGAAAAGGTGGCAAAAAAGTACCGGACAGCACATTCACTTAGCGTCATGATCTGGCCTGAGTCGTTTACGGTTCGAATTTTCCAGACCTGCATGCCTAGTGTTTGACCTTTGACATGCCAGAAGTAGGCAAAAAAAGCTCCGCATTCGACATAAAGAAACAGTTGAAAGCCGAAGCCGCCGAGGGGCTGTCCCTCATTGATGAAGGTAACCCTAAAGGCAAAAATTGCTGCGGTTGTTACAACCCAGAGTGCGGCCACCAGAAACGCATCGTAGAGCATCGCTGCTAATCGACGCGAGAGAGTCGCGGTTTGCGGTTGATCGAAGGGCATGATGGACTAGAACCTGAATTCAAAACAAATTGAGGGCACCGCGTCTTCCTTCAAAAGAGGAATCGAGTGCGCGTTCATGGAGTTTAACATGGGTATTAAGAGGTTCTTTGCTTTCGGCTTGTTATTGACCAGTCTTGCGAGTTACGCAGACAATTCGTTTAACGATTATCTCGCGCGGGTCAAAACCGAAGCTTTGGCTGCCGGCATATCGGATAAAACCATCGATGATGCGTTTGAGGGACTTGAGCGCGATGAGCGCGTGATCAAGTTTGATCAAAGGCAGCCCGAATTTGTGCAAACCTTTGATGAATATCTTCAGGCAAGGGTGACGTCATTTCGGAAGACTGAAGGCGTGAAGCTGTATCAGCAGCACCGTGAATTACTGCACGAAGTGGCAACGCGTTATGAGGTTGATCCTGAATACCTCGTGGCGTTTTGGGGGCTTGAAACGAACTTTGGGCGTCATCAAGGCAGGTACAGCATTATCAGATCGCTTGCGACCCTGGGGCATGATCCTCGTCGCTCCAAATTCTTTACTGCGGAACTTGTTCATGCGTTAAAAATATTGGACGAAGGACATATTGAGCCCGATCAGTTTGTGGGTGCCTGGGCGGGTGCAATGGGACAAGGGCAGTTCATGCCCAGTAGTTTTCTGCGCTACGCACAGGATTTTGATGGCGATGGTAAGAAGAACATTTGGTCATCACAAGCAGATGTCTTCGCTTCAATTGCGAACTACCTCAAATCATTTGGCTGGGTAAAGGGTGCGGGTTGGGGTGGGTCGGTTGCGCTAACTGAACTCGACTTTGAAACACTTAAGCCAGAGACCTACGACACGGGGTGTCGGGGACTCAGGCATCACTCGAAAAAATTATCTTTGAATGAGTGGGCGGACCTGAATCTGGTACCAATGTCTAAGATGCTGGAACAATCCTATAGTCTGATTGAACCAGAAGAAAGTGCTGTTACGGGTTATCTCGTCGGTGGCAATTTTCGCGTCATCCTTCGGTACAATTGTGCCAATAAGTATGCCGTTTCAGTGGGTTTGCTTGCAGATGAAATCAGGCTTCAGATTGAATCATCATGAAGCTGGCTTGAGTTTCAGCAACAATTTGCTGGTTATCTTCTCGAATCATAATCCCTTTCATTTGTGTCAGGCGCGCCTTGCGTTTGATGCAATGTCCTTCAAGCAGAACGGAAGTGCCAATGGGCAGCGCGTCGCGATAGCGGATGTCACATCTCGCCGTAAACGCCTTGAACCCTTTCAGAAACAACCAGTTTGCCATCACATCATCGAGAGCGCTAAAAATCAACCCGCCATGCGCTACACCATCAAAGCCGCAATGATGCTCGCCGGGTGTAAAACGGCTGCGGCAAATATCGTCTTCAATGTTAAACGTTAGGTTGAGGCCAATGGGGTTTTTGGGGCCACAGACAAAGCAGTGGTTAGCATCTGATCGTAGTTGGCTCATGGCAATAAGGTCTCTGGGTCGGCTTCGTGGGTCTATTTAACGGGTCGTGACGGCATAGTGGCCAGTGCGAATCGGACTGGAGCCTTCTTTAGAAAGAACTTTCTCTGGGTGGAACGTTTTTTGATTTGGAACATTCTTTGGACTGGACCAGTCTGTCGCGCATAATAGCGTTTATGAATTCAGCCTCTCTTGAAACAAAAAAAACTCACTGCCCGCACTGTGGTGAGGTAATCGAATTAGTGATCGACGGCTCCGCTGATCAGGAATACATAGAAGATTGTCAGGTCTGTTGCAGACCTATGATGGTCTCAGTCTTCATTGGTGCCGAATCTGTTGATGTGATGGTCTCGGAAGAAACTTGAGCGGTGGCTCAAACGCCAAGACGAGATCATGCGGTGCCGATACTTAAGCGTTTAGATCATAGACATCTTTTAGGAATTAGGCGGTGTCCGCGCGCATAAAGTTTTTCAGTACCGGTACATGCATTAAAAGATCCCAGCTAGAGCCACGGTAAAGTTCGCGCGGAATATTGTGTTTTATCCTCTCGTGAAGGGCGGGGAGCTCTGACCAATGCAGACCTTGTTTGTGATGATGAGCCGTATGATAACCAAGGTTCCCGGTGAAGAGGTTAAACAATTCGTTCATGTTGTTGTAAGACGCATGAAAGTCGTTGTCGCTTTCCAGTCCGGCGTGGTGATCGTAGGTCGCCCAGGCAGTGATCAACATGCCGGTGATCATAGGTATGACGAACAGTATCATGCCCTGCAACGGCTTGAATAAGACTAACGAGGCAACCATAGCGACCGTCAGTAGTGTGTAGATTAAGAAGGTCCGGAGATGCTTTGGATATCGCTTGCCGACAATATAGCCGCGATAGTAAGACGTGCCAGCCACGGTTAGCGTGTATTCAATTTCACCCATCTTTGTTCCATCTTCGCGCTTCCAGCGGCTTTCATCGATTGTTTGGTCCAAGTAATGATGATGATGGCCCAGAACGTGATGAAGCAGCCATAGATTGGTTGTTGTGCCAGTGTGCAAGCCGTAGCTGAATTCAAGAATTCTGTTTAACGCTGTGTTGTGGAATGTCTTGGTATGCTGATGATGATGATTCCAGGCGCAGATGCAGCCCTTTGGAATGATGGTTAATAGAAAGTAACCGAGTAGCACCCAGATGCTCTCAACTACAAAGTAGAGAAA
>JBLIIB010000083.1:0-13533 GCA_047634795.1 Candidatus Azotimanducaceae bacterium
GCAGTAGCCTTTATGCGAGCAAGGTCTACCAAAAACTGCTCAAGGAGCATCACATGGTATGTTCGGTGAGTCGCAAGGGTCATTACTGGGATAACGCCCCGACAGAACGCCTTTTTTGCAGTCTGAAAAGGGCGTGGTTAACGGGCAACATTTACACGACACGATAGGCCGTAGAGGCTAACGTCAAATCGTACACGGTCTACTACAATACGAGGAAATTGCATACGACGCTGAATAATCAAAGGCCAATGGAATTTGAACAATGTGCCCGGAAACACTAAACCAGTTCAACAAAGGCCGGGCCGATCACTGCACACGGGTTTAACAAATTTCTTACCGGTAAAATCGGACCCGCGACCAGCCACACGACGCTATCTGTATTTTACGCAGCGTAGATCAGAGAGGTGAGTAGAATTAATCACACTAGCATTCACGCACTGTTGTTATACCCACGTGACTCTTTAACCTGATATTTGTTGCAGAAGCTACCCGCCTTTTTCATGTCACCCATATCAAAGTGACACACACCTATTCAGGATTCGATATTGTCAAAACGCACATTGCGTGATTCGCATGCATTAGCTCGCCTATATCAGTGTGATTAAGCTTACGCCCTTATTTTGCCCCTTCTCTAATTTGCTGGTTTGCGTAGGTTACTGATTCGGCGACTCATTCTCTTCGATCTCTGTTTGCAGCTGTTCCATTCTGCCTTAATGTGTTTTACCTTCTTAGTTCGTTTCACCTAAGAGCCATGAAGTCATATGTCTGTATCAAAAAGAAAAGTAGGAACATCTCCCGTACACCCGATCGGCCTAGGATGCATGAACCTGAGTCACGCATACGGCCCCGCCCAGGATAAGGCGGATGCCATCGCTTTCCTGCAACGTGCGATTGATATTGGTTACGATTTCCTGGATACCGCCACCATTTATGGCCTTGGTAACAATGAAAAACTGATTGGTGAGGCCCTCAAAAATCGTCGCCAAGAGTTTGTATTGGCGAGCAAGTGTGTCATGGGTTTTAAGGACGGTAAGCGGATGCTCGATGGCAGTCCAATGGCGATCAAAAGCGCCTGCGACGCGAGTCTCGAAAGACTGCAGACAGATGTGATTGATCTTTATTATATGCACCGCCCCGATCCAAACGTGCCCATTGAAGACTCCGTGGGTGCACTGGCAGAACTGGTGGAAGCCGGCAAGATTCGCATGATTGGCCTGTCGGAAATGTCGGCTGATACATTGCGCAGGGCCCATGCGGTACATCCCATATCAGCGATGCAGTCCGAGTATTCACTGATGACCCGCAACCCCGAAATAGCGGTCATTGATGCCTGTCGTGAACTAGGGGTAACCTTTGTACCTTTCTCACCGGTAGGCCGTGGATACCTGGCTGACGAACCGCTTGATCCTAATGGCTATCACGAAAATGACCTGCGCAGAACGTTCCCCAGATTCACTGATCCGCACTTCTCCAAGAACCTCGATCTATTAGCCATCGTTAAAGAGCATGCAAGCAGTCTTGGCTGCACGGTTGCCCAACTAGCACTGGCGTGGACACTTGCCATGGACGAAGATTGTGTACCTATTCCTGGCACAACGAATCTCCAGCACCTCGAGGACAACTTCAATGCCGGGAGTATCGCGCTGCCTGAAGAAGTCATTGCTGCGCTGAATGCTGCGTTTGAACCTGAAGCAGTTGCCGGCCCCCGATATTCTCCTGCAGCGCAGGCGACGGTCACGACCGAACGCTATTCTTTTGAATTAGATAGCGTTGGCTGATTCATCCGAGCCTTAGTTTTGGGTCGTAGTTTTGGGGTCGGAGTAAAGTGCCAGGGTAAACGCAGAGATTAAATTTGACGGAATCGTCAACCGGCACGCCAACGTCGTCGCGAAACAAGGCATTGCGCAGCACTAAGCACTTATTCTGACTAGCCAGTCACCTGATGAGCACTCGACGGACGTGTGCATTGTAGTTTTACTCCGGCACTTTACTCCGACCCCATTCGTACGCGTGCATTGTAGTTTTACTCCGGCACTTTACTCCGACCCCATTCGTACGGCACCATTCGTACTTTGCCTGCTATTGGCCAGTATTATCCCGACTAGAACGAAATTTGCGTTTTCGCTGCGCATCGCGATCTGCTTTCGCCTGCTGTTGCTGCGCAATGATCACCTCTTCTTCCTGAATCATTTCTGGTGTTTCCAGTGTAATCCCGCCCAGCATGCCAGCGCGAAACTCATTCACAAGAATCGCCGAGGCTTTTTCTAGATCAACCCGCCCACCGGCGCTAAGACAGCCGCGTCGCGAGCCCATGAGTTCAATGAATTCCAGTTCGGTATCAGGCACCGATGCTAGGTCATAGCGGTCTTTCAGGGCTGACGGGTAATGTTTAATCAGGTAATCGGCGAGATAAAAGCCTACGTCGTCGATACCCATCGCCGTATCTTTAATCGCACCAGAGGCCGCCAGTCGATAACCACTATTTTCGTTTTCAATCTTTGGCCAAAGTATGCCCGGCGTATCCAGCAACATAATGTTCTCAACTAGCTTAATGCGTTGCTGACCCTTCGTTATGGCTGGCTCATTACCTGTCTTGGCCACTTTCCGACCGGCCAGAGCATTAATCAGCGTTGATTTACCAACATTGGGAATCCCCGCGATCATCACCAGCATACCGCGGTGTGCTTTCCCCTTAGCCGGCACCAGCGCCTTACACAACCGAATGATCCTTTGCACCTTGTCACTCTGGTCAAGCGTTGTCTGGAGCGTTTTGACCGACGCATCAAGCTCAAAATGCGCCTGCCAGCGCAATGTGGTTTCTGGGTCAGCCAGATCAGATTTGCTCAAGATTTTGATGCACGGTTTGTTAACCCGAAGTTTCGCAATCACTGGGTTCTGGCTACTGGCAGGCAAGCGCGCGTCAAGCAACTCGATCACGAGATCTACATCCGGCAGAATGTCGGTCATCTCGCGAATAGCCTTGTGCATGTGACCTGGGTACCAGTGAATTGCCATAAAAGAAGTGCCCGCTGCCAAAAGCTAATACTGCGTATGCTATCGGATTCGATCGCAATGATATGTACCAACAGCTAACTTATTTGGCCATCACGCCGAAAATGGAAAGCTAGAGCCGCAGAGAGCTCGGAAAGTTGAGCTCGGAGCGGAAGGCTGGAAGGCTAGGGTCGAGTGCCGGAAGGCACGTCTGCACGCAAATTTACCGTGTACGAGTTGCAGGCCATTTGCAGGATCAAAATAGTGATCTTTACAATTTTGTGCAAGCAGTCGCCTCGTGAAATTTTCCACAGAAAAAACCACAATTCGTCACCGACCGAAGGTTCTAACTTAGACCGGGTACTCACTAATTTATCAACTGCGCCGCTTTAAAATGCGGAAATAATGTATTTTTGACGAAGAGTCGAATTGCCTACAAACGTTAAAGGTTAAGTTCAGAAATATTTGGAATCTGTACAATCTGCATTACTCTTTTGGAGAAATAAGCGTTTAACGGGGCTTTATCCGATCTGACTAAATTTCAAAGGGGTGCGTTTTTTGCAACCCTCGCAGACAAAAGGAATGACTTGACTGGTGTCGTTGAACACCGGGCCTAACAGTGGCGAGAGGCTGCCGCGTTAAAAGGCGATTGCTTCCCAAATTTTTTTCACGCACGTCAGCCTGATGAAGCGTGTGTCCGCTCCCTCATCGCGATATCGTCGCCGGACACGCTAGCCTTCGTTCTAGCCAAAAGTGGACAGCTCTTTTACACAGTATCTAGGCGCTACTCGTCTCAAATTCACTTCTAAAATTGATTGCTGAAAGTAAGTTGCTGAAAGTGAGACACTTTTTCGGAATTGAACATTTGCAGGAAATCACTTTGTATGATGCATCATTAGTAACTCAGACCCATAAGCCTGATTGCGGGTAGACTCAGATGAATCAAGCAAAGGTGTCTGGAATGGAAAATTTCGTTATGAAGACTGCTCGGTCTATTTTCTTATTAATGCTGACATTCGCGCCGCCCCTGGTTATCGCGGAGGACGAGGTAAGTCCTGACCCGGCAGCGGCTGTTGGGGAGCAGTCGACGCCATACCCCGGTGGACGCTGGGCGCCAAGTGCAGTTGCGTATGGCGTGACCGACGTCAGCACATGGCTGACGTTGGAAGATGGCGTGAAGCTCAGCGTGACGATCGGCTATCCGGCGGACCTTGCCAGCGGGACTCGAGCGGCTGGTAAGTTTCCCGTTATTCTTCAGCACAGCCCCTATACCGACACACCGGTGAAGTACTTCGTCGAACACGGGTACATTTTTGTGAATGTTCGCGCCAGGGGTACCGGCGCATCGGGCGGCGCTGTTCAGTTCAATGGTCCCATCGACAGACTTGACGGCGTGCAAATCATAGACTGGGTAGCGCACAAGCTCGAGGGCTCGAACGGCATCTTAGGCATGTATGGATGTTCCTACCCCGGCCAGTTGGCCCTGGCTGACGCTGCCGCGGTGGGTCCGAACTCACCGGTCAAGGCGGTCGCCGCATTATGCACGGCCGGTGATTATAGTCACGAGATCGAGTTGATCGGTGGATTCCCAACACCTGGCGTTGCGGTACTGCCGCGCATCGGCGAGTTGATTGGCGGTGGGCCAGCGACGCTCGCTTACTTCACCGCGCTGCGTGATGAGATACTGAATGGCGGTGATGCCGCCTATCACCGCGAATACTGGCAGGACCGACTGCTAACGGATGAGTCAGCCGCCAGCGTGGTGGAAAACGATATTCCGGTGCTGCTCTGGGCAGGGTGGGACGACGTGGTCGAGAAGGCCGAACTGGAAATGTACGCGAATTTCCAGAATGTTTACGCCGGCCGCCCGGTACGTGGACCGATGTTACATGATCTGACACCAACCGGTCGCTATCAGATCATTCTGGGCGAATGGGGCCACGGGGAGGGTCTGGACAACGGCATAGTGCTCCAGTGGTTCGAGACTTGGCTCAAGGGGGCGGAGACCGGCATTGCTGACACACCCACACCAATACATCTGTACGAGCAGAGCTCTGGGCGCTGGATCAACGCTGCGCATTATCCGCTGGTATCGAAGTACACGACCTTGCACCTCAACACGGCGGGAACGCTGACGCGTAGTCCCGCGAGAAACCCTGTGAATAACACGATCAACTGGGCGCAACCCGATACCGGGGCGAGCCTAACTTATACCACGCCTCCCCTCGCCGAAGGGGCAACCCTGGCCGGACCGATCAGCGTCACTGTGCATGCCAGCTCGTCGAACACCAATCTGGAGCTGGTCGGTTTCCTCTTCGATGTGGCGCCCGATGGCACAGCCATCGAGATTACCAACGGAACCGTTCTTGGCAGTCAGCGTGAATTAGATGCAACCAAGACCTGGCACGATATCGATGGCAAGCTGATCTACCCGTACACGATGCAGGCCCGTGATCAATACCTGACGCCCGGCAAGGTTTATCAGTTCGACATAGGGCTGTTCCCACGGCAATGGTCAATAGCACCCGGCCACGCGGTGCGTCTCACATTGACGACGCAGATGCCGCAGGTATTTTGCGATGCGGCCTATTTCGGCTCGGAGCCATGCCAGCTAACAACGCCACAAACCCGCACGTTGCCGGGCGGTGACTATGTCATCGAGCGAGGATTGATCAACCTTCCCTTGCTGCCCCACGGTCACTTCCCCACCGCAGCCAGCGGACCAACGCCAACGAGTAGCGGAGTTGTATTGCCGTTGGACTGGGGGACGGGTTATCCGACCCAGCCAGAGCATAACCGGCTCGCCCCGAATAACCCTTAAAAGGCTATCTTGGCCGCATCGCCAGAGATACGCTAAATACAAAACCAGGGGGTGAAATCAGGGCGTGACATCGGGCTTTAGTTGCAGAAACCTGATGATGGCTCACAGTATAATTACTCGGAATGTTGCTCCTAGTATTACTCCGTGCACTTATCTCTCCAAATGTCGAACAGGCGTCTGGCCGACCGCGTCTGGCCGACCGCGTCTGGCCGACCGCGTCTAGCTCACGTCCTGTTCTATTTGGTGAGTTTCTTCGATCAGTTCCTGGAACGTTGCCATGGCTTTCTCGTACTTCTCGTCTTCCTCTTCATTTTCGCCTGGCACATAGTCTTCTGCCGGCCAGAGATACGCATTGTTGCGCATACCTTCAATTTGCTTCATCAGTTCGCCGTGTCGGCGGCGCTGCTTGAGTGTCATCTTCCACATAAGAATTTTGGTCTCTTGGGGGGGCAGGAACAGTAAACCATATTTCTGCGTTTCTCACGCGGTACGCTCACGCGCAACCTTTTGTCGCTTGCCTCCTAAAGAGCCACCCATACTTATTCCGGGTTAGATAACTTTAGGAAATCATCGTGCGTGATTCGCATCAGTATCGCCAAAATGTGAATCTGAATAAGCGCGTGTCGCTATCGTCTCGCACCTTTGGTTCGATGAACGGACTATTCTCATGAAGAAGCGTACGGGGCTGTAAAGTTCGGGGAATCCAATGACAGCGATCTAAGAAAATCGCAAAACTCTTGTTGATCTCGCTGAATCGCTCGTCAAAATGCCCGCGGCAGCGCCATCGCGTTCAGATCTGAACAGGATTCCACTAGTTAAAACTAAAAACAAAAGAAACAGACGCATTTCCCCGTCATCTATCTGAATGTGTGTGACCCTCCCTAGTATTTAGCCGCTCTTCGAGAGATTTGGTTTATAACGCGTGGTCTCCTCGTTATCGCTTATGTGAGGTTAGTCTAATCGCTCGCAAATCGCCGAACCTGAAGACTTAACAGACAAAACTCTAGATCTCAAAAGTGTAATTTATGGCTGACAGAAATATCGGCAATCGATCCAATGATTAATGCCCTGAATTTCAACGAAGATAGCTAGTGGTTTCGTCGCTCGTGATGTCTTCTTCTTTTTCAGCGCGTTTTGGTTTCCGTCATAACAAGTTGATCCTGCGCTATGACAGGACTCAAACAAAGCCTATCATTCCTCCTTTTTTAACTAATAGACAAGCCCCCTATGAGTCAGAAACACCGCTTCGGTCTTGTGTTTTTATTACTACTACTTGCGGCCTGCGAACCTCAGGACCGCAGACCCGGGAATTGGCTATCTGGCGAACGGGTAGAAACCAAAATTCTGGATTGGACTTTTAGTAACGACTACGAGGAAGTTTTTCTCCAAACCCACCCATGGTATCTAGTGCCTCACTCGGTCACAGTGGTCACCGCAACATCTAATGGACACCTCTATGTCCCCTCGGTTTACTACGCTGAACCTATGACTTTCCCTGAGGGGAAGTACTGGAATCGGGTTGTCAGTAAAAACCCAAACATTGAAGTCAAAATTGGCGACCGGCTATACCCAAGGTCGGTCCACATCATCTCTGACGAAAAAGAATTTGAGCAAGCACTTAACGCCCTCGCGGAGAAATATCCATTCTGGAAAACGGTGAAAGATTTGCCAGAGGATGCGCCCGCGTTCGTCCTCATGCGCCTTGATGATCCAACTGACCAGCTTTAACTTTCGGAACAGCGATCTACATGCACTACTATCGCGTCAAGATAGCCTACAAAGGCACTCACTACTTTGGGTGGCAAACGCAATCAAGCGATACCTTGTATGAAACCAAGCCAACGATAGAAGGCACGATTCTTAATTGCTTGAAAAAGATAACCCACTACCAGCCATGCACCCTCTCGGCCGCTAGCCGAACTGATGGCGGGGTTCATGCCCAGGGCCAAAATGCCAAGATCACTCTGTCTATCGACATTAGCCCCGAGCATCTGTTTTTAGGACTTAATTCTTTACTGCCTCCCGACGTCCGTATTTTGTCATGTGTTGCATCGACAAAAGATTATCAACCCTCCCGCAACAGTGTCAGTAAGGAGTACCACTACTACTTTGAAACCTCACGCGTCGCTAATGTCGCAATCTCTGATATCGCACTACACCTACCTATTAACGGTGATATTCCCAACGTTGTGGCACTACTTCGCAGCGCATGTCAGTTATTCGTAGGACGCCACGATTTCTACAACTTTAGTAGTCTGGACAAAGACGCGGGCTCAACCGTTAGACAGATTCATTACTGTGACATTCATCCCCTAGACTTTTTGCCGCTGGCTGACGATATGTATTACCTGAAAATTATTGGGGATGGTTTTCTGAAATACATGATTCGCTACCTGATGGGCGCGCTAATCGAATTGGCCAACGGTCGAATCACACTTGAAGATGTTGCGCTTCATCTGATGCAACACCAACCCCATAAATTGAGCCCTAAGGCAAAAGCCAAGGGCTTGCATTTAATTAACATTAACGAGGTTGGGTTTCGCCCAGAGACTAGTAGCTGAGGAGCCTGGCAAAGCGCAGGCGTCCGTAAAATTCTACTAAAGAACTACATCTCGCACGGGGGAACACACAGTTTTCGGGTCTAAATATTTGCAGGCAGTCACCTTGCGTGACTCACACCAGCATCTCAGCTATGTGAACCCGATTAAGCGAGTGCCAGTATCGTCGGTTCATGGCAGCACTTTCAGGTGCCAACGTCGCGCTGACATCTCTCAAGCAAGCTTATGCGCGGCGAGCGCTAAAGATCCCAGCGAGGCCCATCAGCAGGAAAATCAAGCCTGCTGGCGCAGGAACAGCAACACCTTCGACCAGCACGTTATCCAATCCCCAGGCTTCGTCAGCAGAGCTCTGCAGCGGCGTGTAAGACCATTCGATGTTGTGAACACCTGAGGCAATGGTGCCGAGGTCGAGGTTAATGCTGTAAGTCGCAGTGGAGCCGTGGAGCGCCGAGATTACGGCGACAGTCGACGGAACTGCCGAAACTATTGAATCAGCTACACCAAATCCGAAATTACCGGAGAACTGGAAAGCACCGTCCATTTTGACGGTGAGAGTGTCCGAACAACAATTAGATGGGTCAAGGCTACGGAATGCCAACAAGTCGAACGTAAGGCTCGCACCAGAGATCTCTGCAAACGTATGAGTTAGATCGACGCTGGCGACGTTTACATTGTTGTTCAACTCACCCATGAAATCAGGAGATGGGCTGGCGATATTCCAACCGGCATCCTGTGGTGAAAAATCGTCGTAAAAAATAACGTCGGCGTTAGCAAATCCGCTCAGCGCGACCAAGAATAGTGTGGCTACTACTTTTTTAAACATGACAGTTTGTCCTGGCTAGAATTCGTTTGTTCTGCTGCCGTCCTTACCTGCAATATTTAGGCCACAGATCTAAAGTCCTTATGAATTAGACAGTTATAATCTCTACCCAAATATGTATCTGAAATGTGTAAATAATCTCGACGATCTTGTGCGGTGTAGCTGCACGAGAAGGGTCGGAAGCTATGGAAGCTATCCTACGCGACGAAATGCGGTGAGGATCGGCTTTTTCTCGTGATATGATGTGCGGCTTTTAGCATTGATGTAGGCGGTTATGGAAGTTACGAAGTCACCAGCATTTTTGGCATCGCGTCAGTATGCCCACCCGACATACCTTAAGGCACTATTTAGCCTTGGACATACGGTCCTGCTCTTTGTTGTAACGATAGGGCTAATGTTTATCACATTACAGGTTCACTACGGCTTGACCCTCCTACTATCATTGGTTGCTTCTGCGCTCTACCTAAGACTCTTTATGATTGGCCACGATTGCGGCCATGGATCCTATTTTCCGAAAAAGTGGCAGAACGCACTGCTCGGCTCATTTATCGGCGTGCTAACCGGCACACCCTTTAGATACTGGGCAAAGCAACACGCAAAGCATCACGCGACAACGGGTAATCTTGATAAACGCGGCGATGGTGATGTGATCACAAAGACAGCAGAAGAATTTAATGAGTCCGGTTGGTTCGCTCAGATTTGCTATCGTTTTTATCGCAATCCCTGGTTCATGCTGTTGGTCTCTGCACCGGTCCACTTTGTTCTGCTGCAGCGACTACCCCTCGGCGATCAAATGAAAACACGCGAAGGCTGGATTAGCGTGATGGGGACCAATGTTGGCATTTGTTTCTACTACGGCACACTTATTGCGATTTTTGGGCTTGTACCTTTTCTGATGGTCTATATTCCGATTCTCATGCTTTCGTCGGCGGGCGCGGTATGGCTTTTCTATGTGCAACACCAATTTGAAGATGCCTATTGGAGCCGCAAGGACACCTGGACCTACGATCAGGCCACTTTGACAGGCAGTTCATTTTACGATCTGCCGAGATGGCTTCATTGGGCGACCGGCAATATCGGCTATCACCATATCCATCACCTGAATCCGAAAGTACCAGGATACCAGCTGCCAGATTGCTTTGATGCGAATCCAGTGCTGCAACAAGCAAGGTATTTGAGCGTACGTAAGAGTCTCGCCACTGCGAACCTCGCGCTCTGGGACGAAGATGCGCAGCGTTTGATTTCCTTTAAGGAAAACAGCCAGAGGATATGATTGCTTCGCTCTAGGTTTCGGATAATCAAGCGCCACTCTGGAGAGATACCCGCTGTGCAATCAACGAAGGAAGTACGTAGCGGGGATTATCTCAAGGCACCGTATCGATGATCTTCAATGACGGCGCTAACGCAAGAATCGTTAGCGGAAAAACGCCCCTGGTAACTTATCTTGTTCAAACGGGGTAAGGTTTCCTCAACGTGTCACACGCTAATTCGAGACTAAAAAATCGCAGAAAATCACACTATACAATTCGTATCGGGATCTCACATAAGTAAACCCAATTACCTGCGTGTCGCTATTTCGCCAAACCAAAACCACTTTCGGCATGCTACGTTTCCAGGCTCCAATCTCAGATCTACGCCAGCCCGCTCACGCCCAGCTCTTGCGATGATAATAGTTGCAGCACCGGTGGACTTAACACACCCATTGTCAAGAATATCACCCAACGTACCAATGTGATTTTAATCATCACCGAATCCAGTTAGGCAATAGATTCAAGCGACGGTAAATCAATCACAGCGGCGAGCGCCCGGACGCAGCTAAATTGTATTTCGACCAACGCGCAATCGAGCAAAATGAAGCTACTGTTTACGACTCTTTCTTGGATTGGAGTGAAGTAGATGAAGATCCACTCAATTCATTCTTAGCCAGGTCGGCGCACCGCTCCTTTTCAGTTACGCGATACATATATCGACACAGTAACATTGTCACATACTCCGGATACGAATCGGCTGGATCAATGAGACCAGAAAAACCCTCATCAATCCCTAGCAACCCCGCTCTGATCTGTTCCATTGAAGCTTCGTCGTCCGTCTCGGTTAGGGTCAAAATTCGATCCCAGAAAACATCCGTAGCCTTCATCACTCGAGCCTCACTTTCAACACGCCCAAGCCGAAAGTATGACCATAGGAGAGAGGCCATTCAACCCCTTCGCCTTCTGGCAGTCCGATAAGCGCAGCCCCAACAGGAGCAGTAACTGAAAGTTGTCGGCTGGAGCGATCTATTTGATCCGCGTGGACGAGATTAAGATCGAAGCGCTCAACAGAATTAAGGTCTTGAACTTGGATAGGTGAATTCACCCTAACAATATCGGATGGGATACTGTCATCTGGCACTATTGTTGCCGTGTCAATTTCGTCGAAGAGGGGCTCTGCGGCAATAGCGAATTTTTCTAAGATTGGTTGAAGCCCTTTTCTATCTGTCGGGCATAACAATACGGAACAAGTTTCTGATGCGGGCATATATCTACCTATTTGCTGGCTGGACTCAACTTAAGAGACATCGCTTGAACTAAGGGGGGCGATTGAACGGAAAGTTCAACCGCCTAAGTCGAGACGGGCCGTCAGTCGACCTGAAGCCTTTGAAGTAATAGGCGTGTGTGCTGGCGATTCCATCGAATTATTATAACAACGACTTGGAATAAGCCAAGCTTTGCGAACCAACCCTACTGAACCAAAGTTCAGATCAAACCTGAGCTTTTTTAAAATTTACTAAGCCGGAATCGTGCTGAACTATTGGCTGATGCTATACAGGGAAAGCAATGGGGAAACGTTCAGACGAACCCTTAGAATGCGCATCACCTCCTTGTTATGCATACGAGATAAACCCTGAGCACAACGGAATGACAAACCAACAGCACAGCATTTCAGCATTACAAGAATTACTTGAAGGCGAGCGTGCCGGTGCACGTATCTCAAAGGAAACACTAGAAGTCATTTCGAGTTCAGAACCTCCCGATAAATTCACAAGACCGGTGTGCTCATCGGAAATGACAAAGTTCGGTATTGCAGCATGCTCATTGGCCAAATTGAGAGACTGGGTGGAAGCCCAAGCCAAAATACCGGTGATTTCTATCAGAAGTGTATGCCATCAAAGACCTTAGTGATCGACTGGTGTATCTCAACCGGCGCCAGAACTGGGTCGTCCGGCGCATCGATGAACTAATCCCCAGCATAGTCGACCCGGTGCTTACGGATTACCTGATCGAGATGAGGGACACGCACAAATCTAACATTTCCCTAACGAACCAGAGCTTCCAACGCTGAAAGTACTCTGATCAACGTACTCTGGCCAAAGTAAAATATTTCACATCAATCCAACGCTTTTTCGTTCGAGAATTCGGCGGGAATAGCTGCGCTTTGTTCCACTTATTAATGCAGGAATGTCACTCCGCAGCCGAGCTTGAATTTTCAGAACGCCCGTTAAACGGACCGGCTTCAACCTTCCGGTCAGGCAAATATAGTCATTCGACGCCCAGAAATGAATCGCCTGTGAATCGAGCAAGCACTAGGGAAGCTCTTAAAAATACGATATTCAGGTCGGGCCGCGCAGGTCGGGCCGCGCAGGTCGGGCCGCGAAGGTCGGGCCGCGAAGGTCGGGCCGCGCAGGTCGGGCCGCGCAGGTCGGGCCGCAGGAAGCCCCCCCGCAGGAAGCCCCCCCCCGCAGGTCCGACCCAATGAGAGATTAATCAAACGTTTCCCAGGTTGATCGCTCGTCCCCGATAAAGGTGGTAAATAATCAAACACCAATATAATTCGAACAATCTGCTTAACAAAGTATCCGAAAATAGTTGACCACCACATTGCGTGATTCGCATCAGCATCTCACGCACGTAGGCCTGACCGTGTGTGTCGTTATTTTACTATTTTGCCTAACGGGCTCTGTTGTCATTCGCACAGATTCCAACCCGAATAGCTCATCACGAAGTGCAGTTTTCAGTTAAGCATCATGACTCGTCAGACGTCAGGAGTGATGCGTTGCCGCCTGCCGCAGTTGTGTCGATGCAAGTGTGCCGTTCAAGCAGGCAGTACGTCTCCACGTTAACATTGGCGACAAGTGGCAGGATTTTTCCCGGCCTTGCCGCCAAGGCTATGCGCGCTGCGCGCAAATCATCGTCATGACTCCACAGCGCAACCACCTCAATACCTTCCAAATGTGTGAGGTCCGCGCGATCAACGAAGCCGTCGATACAATCGACGCCTTCTGCTCCCGGCACCACTATCAGTGCCGGGCAGCCCATGCGGCGAGCAGCGCCTGCCTGAGCAATAGCATCCTGTGCCGTTGGTCC
>JBLIIB010000084.1:0-13512 GCA_047634795.1 Candidatus Azotimanducaceae bacterium
GCGGCCCGCCTTCTTCATCAGACGTTAAGGCGATAATGACGTCGCGCTGCAGAACAGGGTTCTCGCGATGCAGTCGAATAAAATTAGTCAGATGAATCGCCACTTCGTTCTTATCGTCAAGCACACCACGGCCATAGTAATAGCCCTCTTTTTCGGTCAGGGTCTTGGGATCAAGAGACCAATCCGCTGGATCTGCCTCCACGACGTCAAGATGAGCCATCAACAACAAGGGCCCTCTAATCGGGGATTGGGCTCTGAGTCGAGCCACAAGATTACCTTTACCACCAAATTCAACGATCTGGATATCAGCCTCGGGAATACCTTCTTCACGGAGCCTCGAAGCTATCTTCTCTACGACACCTAACGTGTCTCCGCTTGAATGTGTCGTATCGGTTTCTACCAGCCACTTGAAGAGATCAAACGCCCGCTGTTCATGAGCCGAGCGCCCTGCGGAAGGCTCTTTTACTAAAGAGTCTTCAGCCGCAGCTTTTTTTAGGCCAGAGTCTTCAGCCGCAGCTTTTTTTAGGCCAGAGTCTTCAGCCGCAGCTTTTTTTAGGCCAGAGTCTTCAGCCGCAGGCGCTTCCCTAGCAGAAATAGGGCCGATACAAACGACGGTCAACAGGAGCGCAAACAATACCCGGCCTAGACGCCGACACCTGACGTCAATCACTGATGGTTCTGATCCAATGCAGCTTTCTGTTCATCGGTTGCCTCAGCCTGATACTTTGATTTCCATTCCCCGTAAGGCATGCCATAAATGGTCTCGCGTGCCTCTTCATAATCCATTTCGATTCCTTTATCCTCTGCCGCCGCGCGATACCATTTACTCAGGCAATTGCGACAGAATCCGGCAAGATTCATCAAATCAATATTCTGTACCTGGGTATTGTCACCCAGATGCTCAACGAGGCGACGAAAGGCAGCCGCTTCCAGCTCTGTTTTTGTTTGAGCGTCCATAATTTTCCCAAAGGCTAAAGTGACTAAGATAACTCAAAGGCGAAAGGACTCAAAACACATTGGTGATTGGACGTGATCGATCTTAAACCCGGACAGCGCTGGATCAGTAACGCCGAGCCTGAGCTTGGCATTGGGCGGATTCTTAAGGTTCAGGACCGAATGGTCACCATCAATTTCGACCTTGTTGACGAGGTCCGGACCTACGCTAAAAACAACGCACCATTAACCCGCGTAAAGTTTAATGTTGGCGACAACATTCGTGCCCGTGATCAGGTTGAACTCATTGTAGAGCGCGTCGTTGAACGCGAAGGCATACTGATTTATCACGGTCGCTATCAGGGGACCGACACACTGATCCTGGAAACGGATCTTGATGCCAACGTGACGTTCAGCAAACCAGAGGAGCGCTTATTCACACAGCAGATCGATGACAACAGCTGGTTCAACCTGCGTTTTGAGACCTTACAGCAACAAGCCAGGCTTGCGGCTTCTCCCGTAAAGGGCTTGCTCGCGCCTCGAGTCTCGTTGATCCCACATCAGTTTTACATCGCAGAAGAAGTGGCCTCCCGATACGCCCCGCGTGTTCTGCTGGCCGATGAGGTTGGACTGGGAAAGACCATTGAAGCCGGTTTAATCATTCATCGACAGCTCACCACAGGTCTCGCCAATCGCATTCTCATCATCGTGCCTCCGAGCCTCAGCTTTCAATGGTTCGTGGAGATGGTCCGCAGGTTCAACCTCACTTTTACCATTCTCGATGAAGATCGCTGCGAGCAAATTGAAGCTGACAATCGTCCGGAAGAACCCACTGACGATTCCGGCTTGAGCAACCCATTTGAAGCGCAACAGCTTATGCTTTGCTCTCTGTCACTTTTTCTGGACAAACCTAAGCGGCTGAGCCAGGCAACAGACGCCGACTGGGATCTGGTGGTCGTCGATGAAGCCCATCATCTGTCCTGGTCAGAAACACCCGGGCCGGATTATCTGGCCGTTGAAGCACTCAGCCAGGTCTCCAAGGGATTGTTGTTGCTAACAGCAACACCGGAGCAACTTGGCCGGTTTGGTCATTTCAGCCGACTTCGATTGCTCGACCCCAATCGCTATCAAGATTTTGACGAATTTATCTCCGAGGAAGCGGGCTATGAGGACGTCGCCAACATCATTAGAGCATTAGAAGCCGATTCACAGGGGAGTATTGCCAGAGCAAGAAAGTTACTGGGCCGGCATGCTCCGCAATCAGACGATGACTTGATACCAGCACTGCTCGACCGCCACGGGACGGGACGCGTACTTTTCCGAAACGTCCGCGAATCCGTTGCGGGTTTCAAGAAACGTCAACTTCAGCAACATGAGTTGGACAACGCCACCTTCCCTCTTGCTGACGCCACGGGCTGGCAGTCCGGCGATCCTCGGGTGTCATGGCTGATTGACCTACTGACGAGAAGCGGTGAAAAATTTCTGGTCATTTGTGCACGCGCTGAAACGGCCATAGCGCTGGAAAAATACCTTCGCGAAAAGTCACACCTGCGCTCAGCTGCCTTTCACGAGTATATGGATCTCGTGGCAAGGGACAGAGCGGCCAGCTATTTCGCAGATTCGGAAAGAGGCGCACAGGTTCTGATCTGTTCTGAAATAGGGAGTGAGGGCCGTAATTTCCAATTTGCGCACCAAATGGTCATGTTTGACCTGCCGCTCGGACCTGATCTTGTGGAACAACGAATAGGTCGACTGGATCGCATTGGCCAGACTGAAGATATTACGATCCACGTGCCTTTCGCCCGGGGCTCAATACAAGAAGCACTTCTGAGACTGTTTGACGAAGGTTTTGGGATTTTTGACAAACCAAACGCAGCCGCGCAGACGGTCTTTGACACGCTTCGTGACAATCTCCATGAGCTCCCCCAATGGGACACAAGTCGTCAGGCAAACACCTTGACGAACCTCTCATCTATCGTTTCAACAGCGAAGGCTGAGAGCGGGAAACGACTTGATGAGATGAGCAGCGGGCGCGATAAACTACTGGAACTCAACTCTCACCGCCCGGTGGTTTCAGCGAAGCTCATCGAAGACGTCCAGCGACATACCTCAGCGTCGGACCTTGAGGAGTATATGGAATTGTCTTTCAGCCAGTTTGAATTGGAATCAGAACCGCTTAACGAACATGTCATGTTGGTTAAGCCAACCGAGGGCACCATGCGCAACGCTGCTGTGAGCATAGAAACACAGGATCGATCACGTTATCCCGAATTACCCGACGAAGGATTAACCTACACCTATGATCGAAGCACTGCATTAAATCGCGAGGACACTCTCTTCTTGACCTGGGAACACCCACTTGTCGAGCAGGCGATGGATCTGATCGTCAGCGATGTGACAGGAAACAACGCCGTGGTCGTCGCCAAGATCAATGGTGTAAAAACAGGGACTGTGCTGGTAGAAACGCTTCATGTCATTGAAGTTGTTGCTCCTCCGGCACTGGGTGCATCAAAATATTTGCCGCCCTCTCTGGTTCGGTCGGTAATTACACCGGATTTAGATGAAGTGTCATCTTCAATATCACACAGCGAGTGGCCAGATGCCTTACCCGTCGCAAAAGAAGTCATTGCACGCATCATCACAGGACAGGAAGCTGGCATAAGAACCATGTTGTCATCTGCAGAAGTATCGGCTCAGGCAAGGTTTGAACCCATTAAGCGCGAAGCACTAGAGACAATGGGTCGACAACTCAGCCAGGAAATGAGTCGTCTGCAAGCGCTTTCCGAAGTGAATGCCAATGTTCGACCCGAAGAATTAGCCTTTCTTCAAGAGCAACGCGATGCACTAACTACCGCTATCGGCGCGGCCCAGATCAGACTTGATGCGCTACGGGTTATTATCGCGGCTTGAGCCTTCCTCCTCACCCAGGAGATCATTAATCGCAGCCATCCAGCGCGGGCCGATGACATCCCAGGAAAACGGGGATAGCAACGCGGCCCGACCCGAATTTGTCAAAGGCGTTTGGATAGGCGTCTGCGATGTCGGCTTTAATGTCATTAAAAGATCGACGGCCTGGTTTACGTCCTGATATCGCAATGCTTCAGGCACATACTCCGGATAGCACAGCGCGTCCGGCGTTACTGGAATACAGCCCATCTGAATCGCCTCCAGAACGGCCAATCCCTGAAATTCATGACTGGCTGTGGATAACACCACATGATGACTTCCCAGTGCCGCGAGATAAGCTGCTCGATCAGGAATAAACGCTATTTGACCCGCACGACCATGGGTAGTCAGTTCCGTAATGATTTCCTGAAACGCTTGCGGCCTTTGTTTGAATCGCTGGCCGAACAAGCTCAGAGAAAATGGAAAGTCACGTTCAGTGAGCTTAACCACAATCTCAAGCAGCCGCTCCGGTGCCTTGTCATGTTCCCATCGATGATTCCAGACAATGCTGAGCGGCAAATCCGGTTGTTGCGCGATATGCTCTATAGGGACTACACCCAGCGCCACTGGATTCACCCTCGCTCGCGCTTCTAGCGCGTTTTTTATGCCGGCAGGCACATGGTCCGGCATCTTTTTCAGTAAATTTTCGGCACCCGCCAGAAACGAATCCCGATTGTAAGCCGAGTTAAAAAACAACCGCTCTGCGCTGAGCGCAGCGTAAATACTGGTGATTTGACGCTCAACGATGCCCTGCCCCTGCTGGTCGGGATAAAAAAACTGGTTTTCGTGAAAATAGAGCATGGCGGGCACCTGTGCGAGATGACGATTCATCCCTCGCAGCGCCGACAAATCTGTCATTGAGGTGGCAATGATAAGATCAAAGTCGACCTGAAGCTCCGTCTGCATGGCATAGGTGAGTGCATTGCCACGGGTTCGCCAACTAAAGTATCGCGGTGGCAGCACACTTTCGATGACGTCAAACCTGCCGGTAGCCGTCAGAAAATCTGCCAGACCCCTCCGCCAGAGTCCATGACTCATTGCGTCGTAAGGAGACAGCAGGAGAATTCTCGCCTTTCTCTTAATGAAATCCATTTCTTGGGGCCGTCATTTGCTATCTTAGTGTCATCATTCCCTTTCTCAAGGTCAGCGATCCATACTAGCGGTAACGCTATCCGCAACAAACACTCTTCGGTAGAATAGGCGCTTATTTTAAGACCATGGGGATAAGATGTCAGGTATGGTAATTATCGGCGCCGGTCAGGCTGCCGGACAAACCGCAGCCAGTCTGCGACAAGAAGGCTATGAAGGCAGCATTACAATCATTGGGGAAGAATCCCAACCGCCCTACCAACGACCGCCGTTGTCAAAGGCCTATCTCTCTGGTGAACTACCCATGGAACGAGTGCTGGTTCGCCCGGCAAAGTTTTACGATGATAAGAATATCACCCTGCACACCGGCACCCGGGTCGAATCTATCGATCGTGGCACTAAGTCTATCGCCACAGATGATGGCCAGACTTTTAACTACGAGAAGCTCCTGATTGCAACGGGTTCTCGACCCAGAAAACTGAGCATTCCGGGATCTGACCTCAACGGCATCCACTACTTACGGACCGTTGATGATGTTGATGGCATCCGTGCCGCCATGGAAAACGCCAAAAGTCTCTGCATTGTTGGCGGTGGATATATTGGCCTTGAAGTGGCCGCCGTGGCCTCCTCCTCTGGCTTAAACGTGACCGTTCTTGAAATGGAAAGTCGCATTCTGCAAAGAGTCACCACACCTGAAATGAGCGAGTACTACCACGCTCTTCACACAGAGCGTGGGGTTAACGTCATGGTTAATACCGGCGTTTCAGGTTTTTCCGGCGAAGGTTCGGTCAGCGAAGTGCTTTGCGGCGGCGACGTGCGCGTGCAGGCGGACCTCGTTATCGTGGGGATCGGAATCATACCCAATGTAGAACTGGCAGAAGCGGCCGGGATTGACTGTGAGAACGGTATTACGGTTGACGACCACTGTCGCACCAGCGACGAGGACATTTACGCCGCGGGGGATTGCACGAATCATCCCAATCCTATCCTTGGTCGCCGTTTACGTCTGGAATCAGTGCCCAACGCTATGGAGCAAGCGCGTGTTGCATCCGCGAACATGCTCGGCGGGGATAAAACCTACGCTAGCGTGCCTTGGTTCTGGAGCGATCAATACGAACTGAAACTACAAATGGTCGGATTTTCTGGTGACGGTGATGAAAGCGTTTTGCGCGGAGACAAGTCCACGAACCAGTTTGCCGTGTTCTATCTCAAAGAAGGAAACGTGGTTGCAGTTGATGCAGTGAACAGCCCAAGAGAATTTATGGTCTGCAAACAACTGTATGGAAAAGCCGTCGATAAAGCGGTGCTCGCCGACCCCGAAGTTGAGCTAAAAACCCTGCTAAACTAGCGATCAGACCTAGCCACCAGAACAAGCTACCAAACTAACCCATCAAGCCACTAGAAAGAGAAGTTAAGGAGAAGACATGCCAATCGTGAAGTTCATAGAATTTAATGGCAAAGAACACGACATCGACGCTAACAATGGCGAATCCATTATGACGGCCGCAACCAGCAACCTGGTACCGGGCATTGACGCTGATTGCGGCGGAGAATGCTCCTGCGCGACCTGCCATGTACTCATTGGTGCCGAATGGCAATCAAAGCTCGAAACGAGAAACGATACAGAAGAGTCTATGCTGGATCTCAACCCGGACCGAACCGATGAATCACGCTTAAGCTGCCAGATCATCATGAGTGACAATCTTGATGGCATCGTCGTTAATCTACCGGAATTCCAGTACTAACATCAATACAAGAGCTCTATATAAAAAAGCACAGAAAGGCACGCAAATCGGTCGAAAGTTAACCGGGGATGCCATAAAAAATAATGGTAACTAGCCAAAAACCCTCTGCTAGCAGAGGCAGGAGCCAGTCATGAGCGAAGCGCTGAAACCCGAAATTAATCCCTATGATATTCCTCTGGAAGACTTCGACGTCAGCGATGCAACGCTTTTTCAGAATGACAACCATTGGGGTTACTTCGAGCGTCTTCGCCATGAGGCACCCGTGCACTATTGCAAGGACAGCCATTTCGGGCCTTATTGGTCCGTGACGAAATTCAATGACATCATGGAGGTTGAGAAGAACCATCAGGTGTTCTCTTCTGAAGGTGGTATCACCCTCTCGGAACGTGCAAAAGACTTTCAAACCGTCAACTTTATTTCGCTGGATCCACCACGGCACGATATTCAGAGAAAGGCTGTCACCGGCGTGGTTGCTCCCATGAACCTGGCAAAACTCGAACCGATCATCAGGGAACGGGCTGTGACTATTCTTGACAGTCTTCCCATTGGCGAGGAGTTTGACTGGGTTGATCAGGTCTCTATCGAACTCACCACACAAATGCTCGCGATCCTGTTTGATTTCCCTTTTGAAGAACGCCGAAAGCTGACCTATTGGTCCGATATGGCTACCAGCGGCGCACTTGCTGGCGGTCCAACGCCAGAACCTGTACGCCGGGCAGCACTGCTGGAATGTCTGGACGTGTTCACCGGCCTCTGGAACGAACGCGTCAATCGTGATCCGTCAGAATCGTTCGATCTGATTACGATGATGGCGCACAACCCGGACACGCAGGACATGGACCCAATGGAATATCTGGGTAACCTGATTCTACTCATCGTTGGCGGCAACGATACGACGCGGAACTCGATCTCCGGCGGCGTCTACTTCATGAACCAGTTCCCGGATGAATTCGAAAAAGTAAAACGAGACCGCACCCTGATCCAGACTATGGTGCCCGAGATTATTCGATACCAGACCCCATTGGCTTACATGAGACGCGTGGCGACTCAGGACTATGTACTCAAAGGCCAACAAATCCACGCCGGCGACAAACTGGCGATGTGGTATGTGTCAGGAAACCGCGACGAAGACGTCATTGATAAGCCCCATGAGTTCATCATTGATCGGGACAAGCCACGACACCATTTGTCTTTCGGATTTGGCATTCATCGATGTATGGGCAATCGATTGGCTGAAATGCAACTACGCATCATCTGGGAAGAAATCCTGAATCGATTTGAGCACATCGAAGTAGTTGGAGAGCCTGAACGCATTCAATCGAGCTTCGTCAAGGGCTACTCAACCCTACCCGTCGTGTTACAAGCCCGCGGATGAAACGGTCCCGGTAAAACTCGACCCTTAAAACTAGACCTATTAAACACGACCTACTAAAGAAAGAAATGAAGCCACGAAATCGAATATTCTATTCTAAAGACCCGGATGCAGTGGTTATCAATAAAGATGGCCGCGAAGTCGCCAGCTACAAAACGACTGAAGAAATGATCGAAACGCATATCAAAGGCATCCTCGCAAAGGATCATCAGGATACAGAAAAAGTCAGAGAACTGATTTTGAAGTATCGACCGACTGATGTACTTCGTCGCTAACATACAAGCCAAAACATCATGCCAACCACACTTCGTATTTATCACGAAACAACCTATCGCTATACCAATCCGGTTGTATTAGGAAATCACAAGCTTCTGATACGCCCGAGAGACGGACATGATCTTAGGGTCGACTCCTCCAAACTTGAGATAAGTCCAAACGGGCTGGTGAGCTGGCATCGGGACGAACTGGACAATTCCGTTGCACTGGTCACTTTCGAATCGACGCCCATCAATAAACTAAACATCATCAGCGACGTAACGGTCTCACACTATCTTTCGGAGCGCGCTCAATTGCCTCTCCTGGACAGAATCAGGCGCTACCCGTTCGTATACACGCGGCACGAGAGAACGCTCATTGCAGCGTACCTCAGGAACGGTCCCAGCGATCCAACACTGGATCACTGGCTCGAAAATGCCGTGCACAGCGATTCTACCCCGGATATTTTGCTTGAACTCTGCGACGCAATTTACCGTGGCCATCAATACCAGGCTCGCGATGAAGAAGGTGTTCAACACGTGGCCAACACCATTAGTCGCAGGACTGGCAGTTGTCGAGACTATGCATGGCTATTTGTGGTCGCCTCCAGAAAATTGGGGTTAGCAAGCCGCTTCGTGAGTGGATATTTTCATACCGCAGGGACGCCGTTGCTCGACGGTGCGACTCATGCCTGGGCAGAGGTATACTTACCGGGCGCAGGCTGGACGGGCTATGACCCAACGTGCAATCGAATGGCCGCAGAAAATCACATTCCCGTATCGGTTGCCGTCAATCCAGAAGACATTCCACCGGTCAGCGGATTGTTTACCGGCCCGGCAGGAGAAACCCCGGCGATGACCGTTAGGGTCAATGTTACTCCCTCGTAATTTCAGTCACAGATACCTGCATCTCGGTGTGGTTGGCCGGTGGGCCAAACTGGTGATAGATCGACACATCCGCCGCGTCTCTCCCGTAGGCGATAGCAACCCTCGCGCCTGCCATCGTAGTCTGGGTTGGATCAAACACATACCATCGCCCACCGACAAATACCTCGAACCATGCATGCAGATCCATCGGAGACAATCCCAACAGATAACCATAGACGTATCTTGCGGGGATGCTGATGCTGCGCGCCATCGCTACGCCTAAATGAGCCAGGTCCTTACAGACGCCTCGACCCGTCAGCACAATCTCTGATGCAGAAGCTGGTGCGGCACTGGTGCCCGGGGCGTAACTCACGTTTTCTCTAATCCACCGCGTAATGTTAGCCATCTGATCGTAGCTGGGCAAATTTGACCCGGCGATTTGTATTGCCCTTTGACCAAAACGATCGGATTCACAATAACGAGAAGGCTGAAGATACTGGAGAACGTCATCCGGCAATTGTGTGATCGGTACGAAGGGCTGTCCCCAGCCCTCATCCATTGCTGCCGCAGTTTCTACAACTTGACTGGTCTGAATCAAAAATCCACCCGCCGGTATAATGAGTTTCTGACACAGATTCCCATAGGGGTCGCTATACTGTGATACGGATGTGGATTCGCTGAAACGGTAAGACTCTTCTTCGACCCATTGGCTCGCCCCACTAAGAGGGCGAAGCATCGTAATAATAGGTGTCGGATAATCATAGTCCAGTAGCAGACGACAGGTAGTTTTGATCCACATAACAGTTTCTCTTATCTAACGCAGAGGCGCTTAAATGCGCAATTTTACATGGAATTACACACTTGCCTATGGAATGACGTTGATGCTTTCACATTCTCTAAAGAATGCCTGGCAGATATTCAGCCATCATTGCCCGGCGTCAACATCACGATCCATGAAAACGCCGCGCAATTCCTAGCCACCGCTGACTCAGCAGAGGTGCTGTTAACCTGGGAATTTCCGGAAGCCTGGTATGAACTCTGCCCCAGACTCACAGACATTTTCACACCGGCGGCCGGCACGGACTGGGTTAATGCCGATCCTAACAACCACGTCTCCGTTACCCATGGGGCTTTTCACGGACCACTGCTCGCAGAATCTCTTCTAAGCGCATTGCTGTTCATGAACCACCAAATGCCGCGCATGCTGGAAAATTTTACACAGAGGGAATGGAATAGAAATATTCAGACCTCCTCTCGACTACTGGCAGACCAGACGGTACTCATTGTCGGTTGCGGCAACATAGGGCGATATTGCGCTAAACAAATTCAGCATACCGGCGCTCGGGTCTTAGGCGTCACCCGAACCGGGGGAAAATCAACGACGCACTCTGGACTCGAATCTGGACTTGAGATAGTCGCTGAGGACGAGCTTGAACGCGTGTTGCCCGAGGCTGATCACGTTGTTCTGTTATTACCGGGCGAGTCAGCAACAGATCGATACATGACCCCAGCACGAATCCTTGCCTGTAAACCGGGCGCCATGCTCTACAACTTTGGACGAGGAAATGCACTCGCATCAATAGATCTGGCACAAAACTGGCAGCATTTAGGCGGCGCATTCCTTGATGTCACCGATGTGGAACCACTGCCGCCAACCTCACCACTCTGGAACTTACCCAATATTATGATCACGCCTCACTCCAGTTGCGTTTACGACAGCTATAAAAAACGCTTTGTAACAGAGGTCATTGGGCATCTCACGCCGAGACAAAAATGAACAGCATCGAACTTGACAGCGTTCATAAATTTTTTGGTGATCGCCACGCGGTCCAGAATTTATCCCTCGCGGTCCCTGAAGGTTCCGTGTACGGATTCCTCGGCCCTAATGGCGCAGGTAAGACGAGCACGATACGGATGATCATGAGCATTCTGTATCCTGATTCCGGCACGCTGAGCGTCCTGGGTGATATGAGCCCTGAGCGAGTTAAGGATCGCCTGGGTTACCTGCCTGAAGAGAAAGGGCTCTATCAAAAGATGAAAGTGATTGAACTCATCACCTATTTTGGCAGGCTTAAAGGCCTATCCAAGAGCGAGGCGAATCTACGTGCAACCAGACTGCTAGATCGTTTTGAGCTCAGTGGTTCCAGAAATCAACGCTGTGAAGGACTCTCTAAAGGTATGGGACAAAAGGTTCAAATTATTTCGACCATCATTCATGAACCCGAAGTCGTCATTCTTGACGAGCCGTTTTCAGGGTTAGACCCCATCAATGTAGAGATGGTTAGACACCTTATTCTTGAACTCCGCCAGCAAGGTAGAACCGTGATTTTCTCAACCCACATCATGGAACAGGCTGAGCAGATTTGTGACCACATCCTTCTTATCAACGCTGGGCAAAAACTTTTGGACGGCTCTATTCAGACCATCAAGCAACAATTTGATGACACGATCAACGTCGAATTCCAGGGTGACCCTTCGCATTTTCAAATCGAAGGCGTCACCCGAGTCAACAATATGGGACGAAACGCCGAACTCTCGATTGACGCCAGCACGGACAAACAACAGATCCTCAGAACCCTGATGGATAAGCTTGAGATCACTTCGTTTTCGGTGAAAGAACCTTCATTGCACGAAATTTTTGTTCGTACCGTGGGAGAACATCAGACATGAAACGCACCATGCTTATTGCGCTCCGGGAATACCTTGAGAACGTCAAGACCAAAGGATTTTGGCTTGGCATTCTCATGATGCCTCTCACCCTGGTGCTGGTCGGGGTGATGCCACAACTTGTAGAGTCGGCTCGAGAAGCGAAAACCTACGCGGTCATTGATCACGCGGGGATCATGCCTGAAGTCAGAGAGATGATTGTCAAAGACGATTTCGCCTGGTTTTTAGCCAAATACGACGATGAACAATTGGCCGACAGCGATATACCAAAGCAGATCGCACAGTTTTTACCCGAGTTACGCGCACTGGACGATTCTGACCAAAGCATCATCGCCAGCTACATTCTGGAAAACACCAGCCACGACCTAAATCTTTCGCGCCGATTGAGCGCGCTACTCGAGACAAACCGCGCGGCATTCAACACCTGGTGGCGCGATCTGTCGCCATCAGCGAAGGCCATGTTTTCGCGGGGAATATCCACGAACCAATTTGTTGAGTCCGTGGCGACGGCTGCAGTGGACACTCAAGAGACGGAAATCAGGCTTAATCAACGGGTCCAAGACGGCGAACTCTTTGCCTATTTTATTCTGGAGGATGATCTCTTTCGTATAAGCGATCACGCACGTTACGTCTCTAATAATCTAACGGATCAATCACTCGAAAACTGGCTTGGCGGTAAAGTCTCTCGCCACATTAGGTATCAACGTCTGAAGTCCAGCAATCTTGATGATGAAACCGCCGCCTGGATCAGTGAAACAGTGACTTTTGAATCCGTCACAGTTAGCGCGGACGGTACGGAGGAAGTCAGCGCGGATGACATTGCTAGGCAATGGGCCCCGCTCGCTTTTGTGTTTTTTCTCTGGATGTCGATTCTGATTAACACCCAGCTACTTTTGACCAACACTATCGAAGAAAAATCTAACAAAGTGATAGAGGTGCTCCTCTCTTCAGTCTCTGCGATTGAATTGATGAGTGGAAAAATTTTGGGTATTGCCGCCACCGGGCTCACGATCATTGCGTCCTGGGCGACCATCTTTGTGTTGTTCTTTGTTGCTCTACCGAGCCTGGTGGATGCCCGTCTACCCATCGATCCCACAGCCATCTTCGGCGACGTCACGACGCTGTCGCTGTTCCTGATGTATTTTGTTCTGGGATATCTACTCTATGCAGCACTGCTGGTTGGATTGGGTTCTCTTTGCAACAATCTAAAGGACGCCCAGAATTTGATCATGCCGGTACAAATGATCCAAATCATTCCCATGTTACTGCTGGTTCCAATCATCCAGGATCCTAACGGCTCACTCGCCGTCACCCTATCCTATATTCCGCCGCTCACGCCTTTTGTCATGATGAACCGAACCGCTGGCCCACCCACCAATTTCGAATACGCCAGCACCACTGTGCTGCTCGTCATCTCAATCGTGATCGCGTTCTGGTTCGCCGCCAAACTATTCAGAGCAGGCATCTTGATGAGCGGGAAGCCACCGGGGGTTCGTGAGATCTGGAGAATGTTGCGCTCGCCGGTGACAACGATGAAAAGCGAAAGCCAAGCGCACAATAAACAGGGAAACGCCACCTAGCGAACGGAATTTGCGAGACATAATCTAGAAAGCAGACCCTAGAAAGCAGACCCTAGAAA
>JBLIIB010000085.1:0-13470 GCA_047634795.1 Candidatus Azotimanducaceae bacterium
AAAAAAGCCTGAATCACGCCCATTACGATAGGTTCGTCATCGACCATCATGATGAGCGAGTCTCTTGTTTTTTCATAGTGCTCACGAAATTCTGCGGGCGATTGGGTGGAGCTAACCGTTTCCTCGATCATTTCAAACCTGCCTTTTTGATAATTCATCGTTTTTAATATTTATTGCGGGGACCTCTACTCGCGCTATTCGCAGAGCGAGACTATTTATAATTTCGAGTTGTTTTTCTACATCCTTGATAGACGAAAGATTCGCCGCGGCTTCAAGATCGGAGGCCGGTTCTGTGAAATCGTGATAGCCGACTGAACCTGCAGAACCTTTAAGCCAATGGGCGAGCTTGGAAAGCTCGTCAAAGTTCTTGTTTTCTAACGCAGCTTGCATTTCTTCTAGCCGATCCGTCAGCCGTGTGCCGAACTGTTCCACCAATTTCCTTAGCTTCTCGTTTTGAAGCGTTAGTGTTGAAACAATCGGTGTTTCGTCCTGTTTTTTCCTAAGGGGACGAGGAGTTTCGGGCCCTTGGCTAATTGGTATGGACGAGTCCGTAGAATTGAGGCTCATTCGGCTAGCCAAATCTTTAAGAGTCTTTATGGCATTGTCGATGGGTGCGTCGAGTTCTTTATTTGCCGCTACTTCCAAATTCTCTGCCGCTTCAGTAAATACATGGAAACCTAGCGATCCAGCAGAACCGCGTAACCAGTGCCCGTGTGCTGCCAGGGCAGCGTAATCGCTGATTTCAGCGGAACGCTCCATTTCGTAGACTCTCATTTGAAGCTTAGGCACAAATTGTTTAATCAACGCGTCAATTTTTGGAGAGGTTCCGGCGAGAGAAGAGATGACATGGTCTCTATTGTCACCGGGGACCGTTATTTGTTCTGTGAGAGCAGGGGTGTCAATGTTGGATTCTTCAAACTTACCTCCAAGCTCTGTCGCCAACAGCTCAAGTAGTGCGTCAATGTCGATGGGCTTCGCCATGTAACCGGAGTAGCCAGCTGCCAGGCATTGTGACTCGACACCTTTCATGGCTTCAGCAGTCAGTGCAATGACGGGCAATGTCAGAGCTGCTTCTCTCATTTTTCCGACGGCGGTCAAGCCATCCATCACCGGC
Source organism: Candidatus Azotimanducaceae bacterium (assembly GCA_047634795.1). GTDB lineage: Bacteria > Pseudomonadota > Gammaproteobacteria > Pseudomonadales > Azotimanducaceae > UBA9659. Next base: position 1,115 of record JBLIIB010000085.1, read on the forward strand.
ATCTGCATGTCCATAAGTACAATATCGAAATCGTTTGCTAGCGCGAGTTCCAGACCTTCTTTACCGTTTTCAGCCAAATCGACGTCAATTCCTGCTTCGTTGAGCAGAACTTTGAGTAGGTTACGATTTTCTTCGCCATCATCAACAACCAGCGCAAGTGATTTTGGGAAGATCCAACGACCGGCTCGTTTCTGGTTCTCTGTCCAGTTGTAACTTGAAAGGTCTGCTTCGGACAGCATTTGCACGTCAGTATTAACTGCCACAGGTAGTAGGACGCTGAATGTACTTCCAATGCCGGGCTCGCTGCTAACTTCGATGTCTCCGCCCAGTGCCAGAGCAAATTTTTTGCTAATGGAAAGCCCCAGCCCTGTACCGCCAAATTTTCTGGTGGTGGAGCTGTCAGCCTGAACAAAGGATTCAAATACTTTTTCGGATTGTTCAAGCGTCATGCCAACGCCAGTGTCTCTGATCTCGAACAGCAAACTAGAATCAGCCACGAAACTGCTGACCAGTGTGACGCCTCCCCGGTCGGTGAATTTAATGGCATTGCCTAGAAGGTTGATAAGAACTTGCCTAACCTTTGAAATGTCAGTTCTGACGAACTCCGGCATCAATCCTTCTGGCGCGAATTCGAGGGTAATGCCTTTTTCCTCAGCCTTAATCCGCATGATCGTCAGGATTTCGTGAACGGCTTTTTTTATATCGGATTCGACAATTTCTACTTCGATCTTTCCTGCTTCTACCTTTGACAGGTCCAAAATGTCATTGATGAGATTCAGCAAATGAGTGCCGCTCGACGTGATGGTGTTTAGGTGTTTAGAGGTATCCTCGGCATCGCCGTATCCTCTTTTTAGCACCTCGGTGAATCCAAGGATCGCATTCATTGGCGTTCTGATTTCGTGGCTCATGTTCGCGAGAAATTCGCTTTTCGCGCGGTTGGCTGCCTCGGCTTCTTCTTTGGAAAGCTGTAGTTCAATTTCTTTTTGCTCGAGTTCTGTTACGTCATCGAAGCTGATCAAAACGCCCTGTGCTTTACCTTCAAGCGCGAGTACCGGTGAAGAATTTGTCATAAACGTTAGGGGCTCTGAGCCTTCTAACGTTAGACGAATTCGCCTGCTCATTTGGGGGAGGGCTTTTTGTAGCGCATCGTTCCAAGGTTTGCCCTGATTCGTTGCGTTTTCAGACTCAATCTCTTGCCAATTAAATTTGTCGATTTTTTGGCCAATCAGAGCGTCTGCTTCTATGCGTACGATGGTAGCGAAGGCCTCATTCGCCAACATAATGTTTCGTCTTGCATCCAAAACAAGTAGACCTTCAGCCATGGTATCTAGAGCCGATCGAACTCGTCCTGGAATGGCTTGGGAAGGATCGAGTTGTTTGAGCATAGAACCGAGATAGAAGAAGAACATGATGAAGCCAGCTACACCTACAAATGCAATGGATTGAAGTATCGGGTCGTCCATATACCCTAAAAGCCCGCTTCTTTTTATCGGCTCAAATCTCACCTGTATATAACCCCAGGTCCTCTCGCCTTCGAATAGGGGGACGCTAAATTGAGCGCCGGTCTCGTCAGTGCCGGTTGTTTCTAGCCAGACGTTTTGGTGTTCGCCCACCACGACGATAGGTTGTTCATTGGCGTCTACGATAGCGGCGGAAAGAATATCTTCGTTTCGGTCGACGACCATCTTAAGGTCGGTCTCAAGTCTTCCCAGATCCGCCAGAGTGATAAAAGCCGATCCGTTCACCGCGAGTGCTTCTGTTAGAGCTGCTCGTTGTTTTGATAAAAGAATAAATTTGTCCGGTAGAAGCCCGACCATTGAAGCGATGAGTAACAAGCTGACCACCATGCCAATTAAACCCAGTGCAATCCTGACTTTGATGGCGTGCTTCCCGAAAATCCACTCAAACACGAGGTTTTCCGTCCTCGGTATTGCTCTCTGAATCACCCGGGGAAGAATCACTCTCGGTATTATTCGCTGAATCACTGGGGAAAGAAGCATCCTCTGATCCAGCTGGGGAAGAGCCATCTGGATCAGAACTTTCGGCGGTTGAACCGGATTGAATTATTTCTTCGATCGACTCTTCATCGCTATCGTCCTGCATGTCGAATTGTCCCAAAATCGGCAACGGGTCAATGAGTCGCCATGCGGGTAGTGCGGTTAGAACGCTACTCATAATGACGCCCGATCGGATCAGATAAATAATGTAGCCGATCGAAATACCCGCTGATACGGTGAGCGATCCTCCTTTAATATTCTGGACCTTCGCATTTGCCTCTGCCACCTCGGCGCGCGACTCATCGAGTGAATTGCTGTAGTTGGGTGAGCTGATCAGGATAAGTGAATCCGTCGTGCCGATTAAGTTCGCTGATGCACGGGCGTCGAGTCCTTGAATTGTCAAGGCGTTGAGACCACTGACCGGGTCGATGTCAAGCTGGGCGGCTTGAATTGTGGTTGATGAAAGTTGGTCTGTGACAGACACTTCATTTTGAAACTGGCTCAGTTCGTTATTGTCTGTACGCGCGTTCAGATTGAACTCGACCTGCGGAGAAAATTCGCTAATACCACTTCCTTCGTCATCCTGTTCATCTGAGGTGTCGGATTCAGTTGCAGATTCATCATATGAACTGGCTTCATCATCTTGTTCTGTGTCAGGGGCGTTGCTCTGCGTTTCCTGAGAGGTGTTGGTGTCGCCATCGTTGGTTGGCGTGTTGCTGCCAGTATCGCCAACTGAGTTGGCTGTCTTGGAAACGGCGGTTGTTGCACTTGGATTGGCTATGGTTGTATCTGAAACGGGAATTTCAGCTGCGACGACTATCACCTGAAGCTGCGCCATTTTAACGCTACCATGACTATCTGATACCTCGTAATTGACAAATGTACTGACAGTTTGTCCCAGAGGCAGCCCGATAAAATCAACGCCGGGATCGAAGAGGAAACTACCATCGGATTGTAGGGTGAATGTGCCGCCGGCTGAACCTGAGAGAGCCATTCCGGGTGCAATTGATGACACGCCGTTATTCACCGTCAGGACAGTGAGCGTGTCAGCTGTATCTGGATCACTGTCGTTAGACAGTACGCCCTGATTAGCCGAAATGTCGATGGTTTCTTCGGCTGTTACCTGCCACACGTCATCATCAGCTTGTAACGGGTCGTTTGTGCCAACGACTGTAACACTGACAGAGGCGCTAACTTCATTACCGTCCGGATCTGCTGCGGTATAGGTGACGCTTGTTGTCTGTATTTGCCCCGAAGCCAGTGATTGGAATTCCTGCCCCGGATTAAAATTGAGGGTGCCGTCAGAGCCAATAACGAAGCTTCCACCATTACTGCCAGAAATCGTTTGGCCCGGGCTGGCTATGAAAGAGCCTGAACGAACTTCTTGGATTTGAAGGTCCCCTGAGTCGCCCTTAATGTCGTTGGCGAAAACGCCAGGCGCGGAAACAGTAATTGCGCCTTCCTCTGCGGAAGTTAGGACATCCGCTACACCCTGGGGTAAATCAATTACCGCGTTTACCGTGACCGTGAATGTCTCACTCGCGGTTTCGCCTTTCGGATCAGACGCGGTGATGGTGATATCAGATTCCCCGCTTGTATTTTCGTTGTAGGACAATGTCAGGATGCCGTTTTCGTTGATCACCAAATTGTTGAAAATTGATGGATCGGAGACGCCGGTCAGCGTGAATGTTAGTTCATCGTCATCGGGATCTTCAAAACCTGCTGTGAGATCAATGGTGTTGTCGACACTGTCTTCGTCGACGGATAAATTGCCAACCCCCAAAACAATCGGTGCGTCATTGGCGCCTTCAATTGCATCCGTTCCGAGGCTAAGGACTTCTTCATCTGTGCCATTATCGTCGGTAAAATTAATCGCAATAGAAATGGAAGTGTCGACATCATCTGACGTTAGGGCGTAGGTCGGTAAGTTCGCTCCATCGATTGAGATGCCATCCCTAAACCACTGGACCGTGAATGTACCAAAACCATCCGCATCATTAATTTCGGAAGTATCGGCTGTCAGGACGGATCCTTGTTCTGCTGTGCCTGTGATTGATATCACACCGGAAGGCGAATCATTCAGTGGTGTAACGTCCAGTGTCAGGGTGGCCGAAGTGGTAGATTCAGCCATACCGTCGCTGACAACAAACGAAAACTGCGAGAAGGCCGGCCCGTTACTGTCAGCGCTCGGCGAAAATTGTAAATTCCCCGCGTTGATGTCAACGATAGCAATCACCTGATTGAATGTGACATCTGCGCCGGAGAGTGTGAGCCGACCAGCTGATTCCAACGTTGAGATTCGAATTTCTGCCAACGTGGCTCCCGGATCCAAATCGGTAAAGGGGAAATCAGCCGAGGAAAATGCATAGGTCGTATCTTCTGTGAGAGTGGCGGTACTGTCGGACGTCGATGGTCTTGAATTCGAAACGGTAACGTCCAGATTAATTGCGCCGTTAGGCGGTCCTGCGCCGTCCTGGTCCTGTATCTGCGTACTTACAGTTGTATCCAGTACATTAGTTACCACGGGCTGGAATGACAGGTTCGCCAGTGCGTCGTTAACGTTTGTGACCGTATCTGTCATTGTCCAAATGCCTGTCGCAACATTGTAGGTAGCGCTGCCTGAGGTCGTCAGAATTCCGGTACTAACATCAGCTAACGTCAAAGTGGCCGTTATCGTCTGGCCAGGATTGTTATCAACTTCGCTAATGACAATATCCGTAATTGGGACGGTTGGATCTGCCACGTTGTAAATAGACGTCGTGGTGAGGTTGGTTGCCGTTGGTGCATCATTGGCGGGAGTGACATTGAGAGAGATCACGCCGTCTGCGGGTCCAGCACCATCCTGGTCTTCAATATGGGTGGCGATGGTGGCGTTCGCATCATTGTTGGTCGCGGGCACAAAGCTGACATTAGCGAGCGCGGCGTTCACGTTGGTGACCGTGCCGGTCACGGTCCAGACACCGGTCACCGCATTGTAGGTCGCAGCGCCCGTTGTGGTGAGTGTGCCGGTAGCAACATCTGACAATGTCAGTGTAGCGGTGATGGTTTGTGCGGGGGCAGCATCGTTGTCAGTCACGACGATATCCGCAATGGCTGCGCCGGCATTACCTTCGGTGTAGGCGGTGACAGAGGTGAGGTTGGTTGCCGTTGGCGCATCATTGGCGGGAGTGACGTTGAGAGAGATCACGCCGTCTGCGGGTCCAGCACCATCCTGGTCTTCAATATGGGTGGCGATGGTGGCGTTCGCATCATTGTTGGTCGCGGGCACAAAGCTGACATTAGCGAGCGCGGCGTTCACGTTGGTGACCGTGCCGGTCACGGTCCAGACACCGGTCACCGCATTGTAGGTCGCAGCGCCCGTTGTGGTGAGTGTGCCGGTAGCAACATCTGACAGTGTCAGTGTAGCGGTGATGGTTTGTGCGGGGGCAGCATCGTTGTCAGTCACGACGATATCCGCAATGGCTGCGCCGGCATTACCTTCGGTGTAGGCGGTGACAGAGGTGAGGTTGGTTGCCGTTGGTGTATCGTTCACTACGGTGACGTCGACGGTTAGGGTTGACGAAGTTGCTGCGTCAACAGTGCCGTCGTTTACCAGAAATTTGAAATTGTCATACCCAGTTCCGTTTTCTCCTGTGATCGGCGTGAACACGAGGAGGTTGCTGTCGATATCTGCTTTGGAAACGACCTGGTTTAATGTGACATCCACACCATTAAGCTTGAGGTTGCCACTCGATTCCAGACCGGTGACTTTAATGCTGTTTAACGTATCTCCGTCACCATCAGCGAAATTAAAATCAGAAGCATTAACCGTATAAGCCGTGCTTTCGGCGGTGGTTACGGTTTTATCAGACGCCGTTGGTGGGCTATTAGCCATGGGGTTAATTGTCAGCGTCACAGTGGCGACTGATACGCCACCCTTACTATCACCCACAGCGTAGGTGAAGCTGTCTGTCAGCACACCAATTCCATCATGTGTATAGCTAAAGGAACCGTCGTTATTAAATGCAAATGCGGAGGAACTAGACGGAAGGCTCACGAGAGCAGCGTTTAATGTATCACCGTCAGTATCGGTATCATTGCTGATCACAAATGTTGTGGTGTCAGTCAGAGTGAGTGATGCGCCTTGTTCGACAACGTACGCGTCCCCAACACCGACGGGTGCTATATTGGGAACGCCCTCAGGCACCGAAGTGAAGATAGATAGTGCATCAATATCTTCTTTGATGGGCCCGTCACTTAAATCAATATCGATGCCTTCGAGCACAATAGTTGCCGTACCCACTAGAGCATCTGTACCGAGGCTGGTTTTCGAAATGTCTGCCGCGAAAATATCAAACTCAGTGACGCTCAGAGTGGTATCTGGATTGGCGCCGTCCTTCCCAAAAACCGTGGCGGAATTTGATCCGACCGTCAGCAGAACTGTACCGCTGCTGAGGTTTAAGCCGCCAACGTCGAGGCTGTTTTCGATGAGATCTACGCCGGCTATGAAGCGGTTTACCATCTTGGTTCCACTGGAATCCCGAAGATCATCGCCGGCAATCAAAATCAAAGCAGTACCGCTGCTGGCAACGGCCAGGTCGTCAGGCTTGTAGAGATTGATGTCCCGGTTGCCGGGAGCAATAAGAATGTCACCTGCGGTCAGTAGCGCGTCGCCGACGATAGTGTCTTCTTCTACCAGCGAAATGCCCTCGACGCCTCCGGGGACATTGTCGAGCACCATAAAAAAGTTGACTGCGCTGTAGTCTCCGACGACCTCCGGACGAACGAGGAATATATCTTCGGGGGTCACACTCAGGTCGGCTTCGGGCGCGGCTCCTGTGCTGGTTAACGTTGAATTTGCTCCCAGGGAGATCAAGAGGTCACCTGGCTGCACTGCGATTGTATTGCTGGTTCCAATCGTTAGGTTGCTAGTTACGTGATGAAGGCCGTCAACGTCGCCTGCGATATTGACCAGGCTCGAAAAAACGCCGGCGGTTGTATTGCCCAAGGTGAAGGTCGGGCCACCCAGTTGGACAATCTCACTGTCATTCCAATTGGTGAGACCGGAGCCTGTGACGATCGCATCTCCGGTTGTTGACAAGAGTAGCGCTGCGTTCAAATTCACACTCACGGTGAACGTGGTTGTTACCGTTTCTCCGTTGGTATCGGTGGCCTTAATGGTGAGATCAGAGCTCCCGAAAGTATCTGGGTCATAAGACAAGGTCAGCCTGTCAAAGAGATTGCTCACCGTGACATTATCAAACAACGTGGGGTTAGAATTTGCCTCGACGCTGAAGACTAGCAAAGTATCCAGGTCTTCGACGTCGCTGAACACGGTGAGAAGATCAATCACCGTATTACTGGCGCCCTGATTGACCTCTACGTCAGCGATTCCTGTCGTGCTTGGCGGCGCCAGAACATGAACCCAGTTTTGCATCAGGGCTTCGCTGAAGGGTACTTGTGTTTCTATATTGCCCGTTGAAAGTTCGAGCTCCCAGTCCGCATTGAACTCTGATGCGCCAGTCAAATCGTCGCTCGCGGCGATATCGGCGCCTGTCAATTCAGCCAGATCTTGAATGAACGATATGCCATCAGGGTCCCGACCCAGGTTGCAGCCATATATTAGAATGTCTGCCCCTGTTCTTAGGCCCCAGTTGGCGATTGTTGCTTCATGCAGCGCCAGGTTATCCTGGCTTAACCATACGTTCCCGAGTTTTAAGGTACTGTCCTCACCGTGGCTGACCAGATGTATCCCGCTGATATTTGGCTTGCCCTGGAGGTACTCTTCAATAACCATAAGCCCATTTTCTGAATCGTCGATGAGGACGATGTCGTAATTGACGTCCTGATTGCCCGAAGACTTTATGTCTAGTACGAACTGTTCATAGTCTGCGATGCTGGTGTCGACAAAGATGATTTCGCGGGTCGATGAGTCTTCCTGCGCAGATAGATAGTCGACGATATCAAAGTCGGTTTTTTCGTCGAGGAAAGGTGCGACGGCGTTAAGATCCATAGCGCCGGGTAGTTCAGAGACTAGCGGATTGATTGCGTTGTTGTTGACGAGTTGCGCGGAGAGGTCTTCCAGCATTTGCTCATCACTGGTGATTGTGTCGAAGGGTATGTTGAGCTGACTTGAATCTAGCCCTAACCCCATTTCTGCTGATAGCAGAACCCTTGGCTCGAGCAATTCTGCGTGCAATGCTGGAGCCGGCAACCCGGGTGGATCCCGTCGACCCCATATTTTCATCTCAACTATCCGAACTGGGTGTGATGGGCGTAACCGGGAAACCTTCCTTTATAAGGCGCCGGACGTGCAATTCGTTGCCGTCGGAGACGATCACATCAATCCACCAGAGTGTCTTGGTTACTTTACGTTCCGCAATCTGGGATCTGATTTTAAGTGATTCAAGTTGTGCGACACGTCGCTCTGCTCGTTCTTGAGTTGAGTACACCCCGAGCGAAAACTGGCCGCGATGGGGTGGATCTTTGAGCTCACGATAGTCTTCTAAAAGATCTTCTTGGACGCTCCTCAGTATCATGGAGCGGCTCTTGGAATCCCCGATGACCATGTAGTACTGGGTTTCATCTACTGCTTCGCGCCTTTCAGTGAAAGGAAGATAGCTGACGGCGTCCCTTGCATCAAAGAACGCATCTTCCCTCTCAAACGGGCCGATGGCATAGGTGAGATCGCTAGATTCTGCGTCACCAAGCGGGGATGTCGAGTGGTTTTGTTTAGCCTTCGTTAGTCGTTTGGTTTTTGCTGCGGCTAGAATTTCTTCTGAAGTCTCGAGGAATTTAACCTCGCATTTAAGGCCTGCTGGAATCTTAAAATCGGGGTTATCCATTTCCAGGCGTACGCCGAAAGTCCCACTGGCCGCATCGCCTATTCTGTCGACTATGGTGACCTGTGCGGAGTGAAGCGCTCCTCCGGCAAATTCAGGGCTCACCTCTGCTATCATTCCTACCTTGATCAGACCAAAAAATTTCATTGGCACTAGTGCTTCTACGTTCAAAGGATCTAATCTCGCGATTCGCAGGATCGGTTGATCTTCGACGAACTCTCCGTGGGATTTGTATTTTTTGATGACAAAACCGTCGATGGTGGATCGTATCGTCTTCTGTTTAACGAGTTCGTGCGCTCTTTGCAGTTCGCGATTCCGGACGACCTGCAGATCCTCGACCTGCAAAAGTCTCAGGTTTGAAAGTTTCGCCTCTCTGTCCGCCGCATCTTTGTTATCGACAGAGATCACCTGACGACCATACAGCGAATTAATGCGTTGTTGGCTCTTTTTGTCGTAACTGTTGTTGGTTTTTTCGATTTCAAGCTGGATGTCAACTTTAGCTCTAGCCCTTGCCAGTTCCACAGTGGCTTGTTCGACGGAGTCATCAATCAGAGCAACGGGCTGGCCTTTCGACACATGATCACTCTCCGCCACTAAAATCTCTCGGATCAGGCCTGCAACAGGGCTGCCAAGATCAATAACTTCGTGGGGTTGGACCACACAGTCAACGGCAGGGTAATCCGTTTGAGCAGAGAAGACGGGAACACCAAAACTCGTCGCGCAGGCGACCAGCATAAAGGTTTGAATACGAACCCGATTCAAGAACAGCTCGGCATCTGATTGCCATTAAAAATAAGAATTGTTCACCTTACGCCAAGAATGGGACAGAGTAAAACCCTTTAAATTCAGTCAATTATAGACTGTACCTGATCTAGTTTAGTGTCCAATTTTGGGGCGTATTGAGTATGGATTGAAAATTATTATCTAAAGAACGAGCTATGCGAATTCCTAAGGGACTGGATTCATGTGAAAACCGCACTAAAATAGTGAGTCCGATTCGATAGGTTGCGGAAGGAAGACTGATCTGAACTTCATACATGGGCATGAGCAATTTGGTCCCTGCTGAATCTGAGGCATCAACAGGAATTGGGCCGCCAAAGGTTGAGCCAAGGGACCGATCAGGTAAGTAGCCAATCGCGGCGGGGGTCGTTGCGATCAATTTGGCCTCTACGTTAAGTCGGGGGTTGTTGACGGCTATGACGGTGACTTTCTCAATGTTGTTCTGAATGCGGTTCTCAACATTGTTCTCAACATTGTTCTCAACATTGTTCTGGAGCTGATGGAATGAGTCTTGAGGAACAATGACACGAACCGACCAATTATCCTGCCCTGTCACTGCCCCGATCACCGTGCCCCTAGGCACCCAGCGGCCCATCGCGTTTTCCGGCATGAACGAAGAAAACGTACCTGAGCCAGGCGAGACGATATTCATCGCCTTCGCGTCGGCCTCTTGCTCCGATATCCTTGCAGCCAATAGCGCAATATCTTCCCGTATCCTTAAGGCTTCGCTAGGGGACGCGAGAAGTTTTTGTCTAAGTTGAAGCTGCAGCTCTTTTTGATGAGATCGAGCTTCCTGTAACTTGAAAATCAATTCATCATTTTCGAGTGAAAGAATAAGGTCGCCGCTGTTTACAGGGCTTCCATTGGTCGGCAATTGTGTTGTTGCAAAACCACTGGTTGCGGTTCTAACGAGGGCATTTTCAGGTGGTAAAATGACACCCCAGGCCGTGGTGGAGTGTGGCAGTGGAACAAGAAACAGCATTGCCGGCAAACAGATGAAACAGAGTGTGATGATCGCCACGGGGCGAGTGAGTTGTCCCTGTGCATTTGCAAGGTCTAACCCCGTAACGATCTCGGTGACATAGGGACGAAGCACGTGCATCAGAAGAAACCATACCGCCAGTCCCATTCCGATGACAAAAAAGCGATCGGCAAGGTAGATGGCGATGGTCAGTCCGATTAGTGATCGGTACACACCTGAAGCCAATCCATACGCCACGAACCAACCCTTCTCGCCACGTAAAAGTCTGGGTTGAGTAACCTGAAGTCCCAATATGCGCTTTTGAAACAGAAACCGCAGATAACGAGCCGCCCTTGATCCCAAGTTAGGAGATTGCAGCGCATCGGAGAGTACGTAGTAACCGTCGAATCGAAGTAGGGGGTTCCCGTTGAATAAAAGAGTAGAAATACCGCCAATGACAGCCAGATTGAAACAGAGGTCCGCCGCTAACCCCTGAGGTAGGTTGGCCCAGGCGACAAGTGCCAGTGCAGAGAGAATCAATTCGGTAAAAATTCCAGCCGCGGCGATTGCCATTCGCTCGCGGTGGTCGCTTAACAACCCGGACGAGGATGCTTCTACATACGGTACCGGGAAAAAGACAAGAAACAGTAAACCCATCTCGTGGATTTCTGCGCCCCAATGTTTGGCAGTGAGCCCATGAGCGAACTCGTGAATGAGTTTGACGACAGGGTAAAGCAACAGCATCCAGAGCAGGTTGGCGGGGTCCAGAAAGCGGGTTTCCCAGTGTAGTACCACCTTTGACCACTCGGATAAGGTTGTGGCTCCGGCAAAGGCGATAGTGGCAATCAAAAACAGTAATGTTGTTTTCGTGAAAAGCCATCCCGTGCGTCCAGCGATCTTCTCAAGGAATGTGTCCGGGTCAACCAGTGGAACTTTGATAGAGAACAGTCTAGAAAATTTGAGATACCAAGGCTGCTCGTTACTGGAGGTAGTATGGGCGCCAAAGTCACCTGATAAGAAATCCAGACTCACCAAGGAGCTTATTAGTTGGATGGCATCGGAAGCGTCTTTTTCGACATCTAAACCCGTCTGAATGATGGCCGCCCGCAGGGTGGTGTTCCCATCAAAGCTTTTTACGAGATGGTAAGCCTTTTGTTCAAGCAGCAGGTGTTTTGAATTCAAGGGATCGTAGAGCAGGTACCAATTCTCGTCCCGATATTGATGCAACACGACTTTTGTGCGCTTTCTTACCTCGGGCTGACTCGCTAGCAGGGTCTCCCATTGGTTCTCCTTATTGGCCTCCCTTTCGTTCTCTAAAAGGGTCATGGCCAATATTGCCATAGCTTCAATCGCCACCAATCGGCGACGTCATGGAATAAGATCCAGCCTAAGGATCTTTCTCCAATATTGATGCGTGCGTAACCTTCCATGCCGGGGCGGACGAATTTTTCAGTTTTGAGCAATTGACCCTCAGTTTCGAACACAACGCCGAGGTCTTTTCTTGAATTGAAGACGCTGGTGATTTCTTCAACAACGAACGGAATTTTTGCGTTAGGGTGTGAAGACAGTGTGATCAGTCCTTTTTGGCCTTCCATCACTTGATCAATATCGGATTCGCCGACATGTACGACAACGCGGTATGCGTCAAGCGGTGCGATTTCGAAGAGTAGATCACCTCGAGTGACCGGGGCACCCAGAGCGCGGGTTAGATCTCCGCTGATGACTACGCCATCCATAGGGGCTCGGAGTTGGATCTGCTCGAGCTTTCGTTTCAGCAATCCAAGTCTTGCATCAATC
>JBLIIB010000086.1:0-13199 GCA_047634795.1 Candidatus Azotimanducaceae bacterium
TACTTTCGAAGATTAGCCGCGCTCAATTCCCCGATTCCCTAATCGTCCCGAATATTCTCGGAACCTATTCGCCTGCATGGAGGTTTTAAATGGCCACAATTCTTGATGGTGTTTCCCGCACATTTGCCGAATATCTGCTTATCCCCCGATTAACGAGAAAAGATCAACGCGCGGACCAGGTTAGTTTACAAACGCCCCTGTCCGCCGTAGAGCCAAATCAGCCGGCCCGGTTCACAATTAATACGCCGGTTGTGTCGGCCGCAATGCAGGCTGTTTCGGGATCACGGTTGGCGATTTCGCTGGCTCGGCAAGGGGGTCTTGGGTTTGTTTTTTGCTCCCAGGATGTCGCTTCCCAGACGGCAATGGTGCGTCAGGTAAAAGCCCATAAAGCGGGTTTTGTGCAAAGTGACTCTAACGTGACTCCCAGTAATACGCTTCAACAAGTCATTGAAGTCATGGAGAAAACCGGTCACTCCACGCTACCTGTCACAGATGATGGCACGGGTCGTGGCAAGTTGCTTGGCCTGATCACAGATCAGGATTTCTGGGAGTTTGAAGACGATTTGTCGGATCAGGTGAAGGATTATATGACGCCGCTTGATTCGGTCATCTCTGGTGAAGAAGGCATCACCCTGCGAAAGGCCAATAGTCTGCTCCACAAACATAAGAAAAAGTGTCTGCCGATTGTTGACCCGTCCGGCGGTTTGACATCACTCGTCTTCAAAAAAGATTATGAAGACCACCGACGTCATCCTTATGAGCTGCTGGACGATTCCAAGCGACTTTGTGTCGGGGCAGCCATCAACACTCATGACTATCAAGAGAGGGTCCCGGCCGTTCTTAACGCAGGCGCTGATGTGTTGTGCTTTGACTCCTCGGATGGATTCACAGAGTTCCAGAAGGAGGGTATTGATTGGATTCGGGCTAATTACGGACCCGACATCGTGATTGGCGGTGGAAATGTTGTTTCAGCGGAAGGTTTTGATTACCTGGTGTCCGAGGGCGGTGTCGACTTTATTAAGGTCGGTATGGGCGGGGGTTCGATCTGTATCACTCGAGAGCAAAAGGGTGTGGGTCGTGGACAGGCGTCGGCATTATTGGATGTTGTGAGTCGCAGGAATGAATATTTTGAGGAAACCGGTCGTTACATTCCCATCTGCTCTGATGGTGGGCTCGCGAATGACACGCAAACAGTTGTTGCCCTGGCGATGGGCGCAGACTTTGTAATGATGGGACGCTATTTTGCGATGACAGAAGAAAGCCCAACGCCCAAGACCTCCATCAATGGTCAGATCTACAAGCCCTACTGGGGTGAAGGTACGCGTCGCGCACAAAACTGGCAGCGTTATGACGATGGTATGTCCGCACGAGAAATGGTCTTTGAAGAGGGCGTAGATGCCTATGTGCCTCTGGTCGGGTCAGTATCTGAAGTGCTGAAAACGACGCTCTATAAATTGCGGTCCACCATGGTCAACGTGGGTGCTGATAGCCTGGCTGAATTTCGTGATCAGGCGATACTGACGCTGGTGTCTGAGCAGTCTGTGGTCGAAGGCGGTACATCAAGTGTTTACCAGTTCACGGCCAACACGAACGTCGATGAGGGTAGCTGGGGCAAAAAAGAGTAGGCGCCACAGAATAGTGTTGTTTGTCCCTGATTTTTCGTTGTATAGATGACTCTGGTAGAGCGCAATTCAGGTAGTCTTCAGTACGGGCTTGGGTATAATGCCCAGCGAGTTAGACATAACGAGTCATAGATGTGAGTAAGTTCAAGTTTTTAGTCGTCCTTTTCAGCCTGATGCCTGTCGTCGCTTCGCACGCGAGCGATGATATTACTGCAAGAATTCATAAAGTCGGCACAGTCTGCATTGAAGGCCAAGCCTGTGCCGATGCAACGGCAGCCCCAATGGAAGTTGCTGCCTCGGGAAGCAGTGTTGAATCCAATTTCAGCAAAAGCTGTGCTACCTGCCACTACTCGGGTGTTGCTGGTGCGCCAAAGTTTGGTGATGCTGCTGCCTGGGAGTCGCGTATCGCGAAGGGCATGGATACACTTTACAGCAGCACGATTAACGGTTTACAAGCAATGCCTGCAAAAGGCATGTGCTTTAGCTGTTCAGACGATGATCTCAGGGATCTGGTCGATTACATGGTGTCGTCCGCTCAATAGTGACTTTAGGTCTCTACTCAATAGCACTGCTGTAGAGAAGTACGGCAAAAAATTACTGAAGAGAGTCAGTGTCGGTGCTACTGCCTTCGGTCCAGCTTTCTGTAGTTCAGCGCCTCTAGCAGATGCGATGTTGTTATCGCGTCTGCTCCTGCTAAGTCAGCCACGGTCCTTGCAATCTTCAATATCTTAAAATAACCGCGGGTCGAAATACCTAACTGATCCACGGACTGCTCCAGATAAATTTCGTCTGCCTCGATGAGTTCACAGTGTTGTCTTATCCCTGCGTTGTCGAGGCGAGCGTTAACTCGCCCCTGTCTTTTCAACATCAACTGTCTTGTTTCGTTAATCTGTTGTTTCACATTACTGTCACTTTGCTTCACAGCGGGAGGGCGTGTGAGTGATCCCGGTGGCAGTGGCGGCACCTCTATATGTATATCGATGCGATCGAGTAGTGGCCCGGATAGTTTTGATCGATACCTGTGGATCCGATCTGCTGAACATTCACATTGATGGCGTTCGTCGCCGAAGAAGCCACACGGACACGGATTCATGGCCGCTATGAGTTGAAAGCTTGCGGGATAACGCACCTGCTGGTTAGCGCGACTGATGTGTATTTCGCCTGATTCCAAAGGTTCTCTTAACACCTCAAGTACGTGTCTCGGGAATTCCGGCAGTTCATCGAGAAACAAGACGCCGTTGTGCGCGAGTGATATTTCACCGGGTCTGGGTGGATTGCTACCGCCCACCATCGCGACTGCACTTGCTGTGTGGTGCGGGTTTCGAAACGGGCGCGTACGCCAGGTTGTTAGTGATAGTCCTCGACCCGAGACTGAATTCACGGCGGCGGTTTCCAGCGCCTCTTCCAGCGACAGCGAGGGCATGAGTGATGCAAGTCTGCTGGCGAGCATTGTTTTTCCAGTGCCGGGCGGACCCATTAGCAGAAGATTGTGCCCGCCTGCGGCAGCAATAATGAGCGCGCGCTTAGCGGAGGCTTGACCCTGTACCTCGGATAGCCGCTGTTCTGTGAAAGGAATCTCGGTGATATTGGCTGGAGACGGAACGATGAGGCCCTCCCCTTTGCTTTCGCCCCCACCCCCAGCGACGCCCTCAGCCAGATACATCACCACCGAGCGGAGACTTGTCGCGCCCCGAATTTGACCAGTATCTGCAAGCGACGCTTCATCCAGGTTAGGCGCAGGCACAATTAGCGTGCGGTTGTTTTCTCGATTTTTAAGTGCGGCTGGTAACACGCCTCTGACTGAACGAAGTTCTCCTGTCAGAGACAGTTCCCCTAACAGCTCGACTCTGGCGATTTCTGTTCCAGGAATTTGGCCCGACGCTGCGAGAATGCAGACCGCGATGGCAAGGTCATAACGGCCCCCGGTTTTGGGTAAGTCCGCAGGCGCGAGATTGACGGTAATACGTTGTTGGGGATAGCTAAAGCCACTGGACGTGATGGCAGCCTTGACGCGATCCTTGCTTTCACGGACCGCGGTTTCCGGTAAGCCTACGATCAGGGTTTGGGGTAATCCGGGTGAAACGTCTACCTCGACGACGACAGGCGGCGCGTTAATGCCCAGTTCAGCGCTTGAGTAGGTAGAGGCAACGGTCATGCTGTTATTGTGCCGGTGCGATCTTGTTTAACCTGTGCGAGTACAGGTGCATTAATTGTGAGCTAGCGCTGAAGTAGTCGCACGAACTTGGTGCGCCGGTGGAATGTGTGCACAACGTCTTCGCACCATCGCAGTGCGCCAAATTTCGTGTCGTGATCGAGTTTTACGTAACCCTTTGTTTTGAAGCGCTTTTATAAAACTGGCACAAACCATGCTCTATATGGCTCAGATTAGACTTAACGGGACCACTATTAGCCCTACGATACTGAACGCTCAACACGCTAACCTTGTGCCTAGCAGGCAGCTGTCTGTAAGCCGAAGGGACCTCAAGGGACTAGAGGAATAATTTGTTGGCGGGATGAAAAAATTAATCCTTACTACGTGTGAGATTAAGCCGTCTGGACTATAATCTGGTCTTTAAATTCGTTACATTGCCTTTGATTAGGTAAAGCATTGCGAGGAGAAAATTAATGAAACTAGTCTCTGCGATTATCAAGCCCTTTAAACTGGATGATGTTCGAGAAGCACTCTCGGAGATTTCAGTTCAAGGCATGACAGTGACAGAAGTCAAAGGTTTCGGTCGTCAAAAAGGTCACACAGAACTCTATCGCGGTGCCGAATACGTCGTCGATTTCTTGCCGAAGGTTAAGATCGAAGTCGCGATTGCCGACGATAGCCTGGAAGCAGTAATTGAGGCGATTACGACTGCCGCGAACACCGGAAAAGTAGGCGACGGCAAAATCTTTGTCAGCACCTTGGACGATGTTATTCGGATCAGAACAGGCGAAACGGGCACGGAAGCCGTTTAATCCTGGTTGATAGATGTTGAGGTTGTGCGATCCCGAACAGGTTCGCACGATCTGACCAATAAATTCTCATCAGGTTGCTCTTAGCTTCTCTGATGAGGGTGGTCCCTTTAAGGTACAAGAAGGCACTTCTGGGTTTAAACTGCCCATCGATGACTTTTCTGTCAATGCTCCGGTATTTTTCACTATAATGGCGGCCTTTTTGGACGATGTCATGGGGCCCTTATGCATTATGTCAGTACACGCGGCGGCGTATCAGGTCTAAGCTTTTGTGACGCGGTCATGATGGGGCTTGCCACCGACGGCGGGTTGCTCGTGCCTGAGTTGATTCCGGATATCAGCGGTGAGCTTGAGAGCTATCGCGGTCTCGGTTACGTCGATATCGCCGAGCGGGTGATGGGACACTACATCACGGATATCCCAGCTAAAGATTTAAGGCAACTGCTCGAAATCAGTTATTCCACTTTTGATGACCCCGCGGTAACGCCGCTGGTTAGCGTTGAAGATTTCCACGTGTTGGAACTCTTTCATGGGCCTACGCTCGCCTTCAAGGATGTGGCGCTTCAGTTTCTGGGCAATGTCTTCGAGTACATTTTGCAGGGATCCGATGACACCTTGAATATTCTGGGTGCAACCAGTGGTGATACGGGTAGTGCAGCTATAGCAGGTGTCCGCGGCAAAGATAACATCAATATTTTCATCATGTTTCCTGACGGACGAACCAGTCTGCTTCAAGAAAAACAGATGACCACGGTGTTGGACGCGAATGTACAGAACATTGCCATTGAAGGCAGCTTTGACGATTGCCAAACGATCCTTAAGGCGACCTTCAGTGATCTAGAGTTTAAAGAAAAATACCATCTCGGCGCGGTTAACTCCGTCAACTGGGCCAGAGTGCTCGCCCAGGTGGTTTACTACTTTTCCGCCTATGTGCAGCTCGGTATGCCAAAATCGTTTCAGGTTGCTGTGCCCACAGGTAATTTCGGTAACATTTTTGCCGGGTACATTGCTCGCTCTATGGGGCTCCCCATCGAAACCTTGATTCTCGCATCCAACCAGAACGATATCCTGCATCGGTTTTTTACCACCGGGAGATACGAGCGTGGGGATGTGCATTTTTCCTTGAGTCCGGCGATGGACATTCAAATCGCGAGTAACTTTGAGCGCTATCTGTATTTCCAGTTCGGCCGGGACACGGGCAAGGTCAATGCGTTTATGTCTTCTTTTTTGGATGATGGCGTTGCGACATCAGGCTTTAACACCAAAAACTTTGATAAGGCGTTCAAAAGCGGTGCTGTCACTGATGAAGAAACCATCCAAACAATTACTGAGCTTCATCAATCGTCGCAGTATCTGATTGATCCTCACACGGCGGTGGGTATCAGTGCAGGCAGAAAACTCAGGAACGTTGATGTTCCGCTAGTGTGTCTGGCAACGGCGCATCCCGCTAAGTTTGAACAGGCGATGACGGAGGCGTTGCCGGAGACTGTGGTGTCTCACCCTTCGCTTGAGGCGCTTCGGACCTTACCCGAAAGGAAAACACATTTGCCTAACGATAAAGATCAGGTAAAGGCCTTCATCACGGGATTTAACCCGCAGAACTAATCTAAAGCGTTCAGGAGAATACCCCTTCGCGTCGCAGCACACTGGTGATTGTTGTGTTAGTCCAGCGTTAATCTTGAGATCGCTTCTGGCAATTCCCTAATGTCTTCAATGGTCTGATGAGGCAGCGTTTCCGCGGGGCCCGGCCTCGCCTCGGTTTTCAGCCAAACTGTGCGCAGGCCAAGGCGGTTAGCGGCATCGACATCCTTTTCTGGATCGTCTCCCACGTATACCATCTGATCCGGTGAGACGCCTGTGTGTTCAAGTGCGGCTCTAAATAAATCGGGTGCAGGTTTTGGCGCTCCGACGGCTTCGGCTGAAAAAGCGAAACTAAAGTATTGCTGCAGGCCCAGTCGTTTGATGTCGGCATTACCGTTGCTCAAAGCGCCTAATTGATAGGTCCCGGCGAGTACTTCTATCGCCGCCAGTGCACCTTCAAAAAATGTGACGTCGTTTCTGGCAATCAGAAACTCCTCCATGGCGCCGCCCGCAAGGCTGGCTGCTTGTTGATCGGAGTATCCGCTTCGGCTTAATGACAGTTTGATCAGCGCTGTGCGCATGGCGGTCAGGCGGTATCCTAGACTCGGATCTTTGGTAAGCACCTCGATCCTCAGTTCTCGCATCTCTGATGCATCATATTGAAAGTCTGCCGCATGTTGTTTCAACCATGTTGCTAGGCGCTTTTCAGCGTTAACGATGACAGGGTGGACGTGCCAAAGCGTGTCATCCAGATCAAACGCAACAACTTTGATTTTTGATCTCATTAGGCGCTGTATCCTCTCATTTGTCGGTGACTTCTTGGGGTTTGATTTTGTGAGCTCGGGGGTGGGCGCGATCGTATACGTCAGCGAGATGCTGGAAATCCAGGTGGGTGTAAATTTGTGTGGTGGCGATATCCGCGTGTCCGAGTAGTTCTTGCACCGCTCTGAGGTCTTGCGATGACTCGAGCAAGTGGCTGGCAAACGAGTGTCTTAGCGTGTGCGGATGGACTCTCGCGGGTAATCCCAGTTTTAGGCACCAGGCTTTTACTCTTGCCTGAACGTTTCTAGGGCTGATCCGATTGCCCCGTTCACTGAGAAACAGCGCATCTTCATTCTGCACCTTTCCTTTGGGGCATTGTTCCCTTTCAACCAGCCAGGACTGGATCGCTTTTATCGCTTTCGATCCAACAGGGAGCATTCTCTCTTTGTTACCTTTACCGCGCACCTTGATAGAACCGTCGTCAAATGTAATGTCGATGATGTTCGATCCGACCAATTCAGCCAGCCGCAATCCGGATGAATAGAACAGTTCAAGCATTGCGCGATCTCTAATACCATGCCAATCCTTCGGCTCGATTTCGAGCAGTTGGCTGATTTGGTCGGTGTCGATCGTTTTTGGCAGGTTGCGAGATGTTTTAGGTGCCGAAAAAGACATGGCAGGGTTTACCGTGACTTTTTGCTCTCTCGCGAGATAGTTGAAGAACGATCTAATGCTGGACAGTCTTCGTTGTAATGTCCTTCCAGCGAGCTCCTCTTTCCGGCCCCTTGCGATATACCGCTGCAGGTGATGCGCACTGACATCTTTCCAGCGATGGGCCTCATCAGGCCCAAAATAAAGAGCATCGCTCTTAAGCAAAGCAGCGTCATTGTTCAGAAACGCAACATCATTACTAAGAAAAGCAACAAGACCTGTCAGGTCGCGACCATAGTTGCTGACTGTATGTGATGACAGCTGTCTTTCTTGTTCAAGATGACGAAGGAACGCGTCGACGTCCGTTTGAAGTGCCTCAGTATGGCTCATCTCAGCTTGCTCATCTCCATTAGCCGCCTTTTTCGGCACGACCTATCTTGGCAGGTGTCTTGGCAGTAGCTTCGCCAATGTATCAGCAATAAAGCCGATAAAGATGGTGTCCATCGTGTCAGAGAAATAGTGCGGGTCACTGCTGCCAATCGCAAGCAGTGCGAGTTGTTTGTTCTTTTCTCTGACAGAAAGCACGGCAGCAGATTTCACTTTTTCACTCTGGTGTCGGAACAAAAAATCCTGTTCTTCTGCTCGTAAGATGCCGAGCGTTGGTTCCTTTGCTCGCATCAACGCACCAACGTACTCGCGGGCTGAATCGGCGGAGACACGGGTCACGTAGTGATTAATTTGTCGGGGTTTGGGGCCGAAGGTGATGAGTGCGTAGGCCTTGCAGCCGAAATCCTTCTTCAGGCTCTTTTCCAGCGCGCCGAAAAAATCTGGGCTACGGGTTGCTGACATCAGATTCAGGATCAGTTTCCGACTATGATCAAAAATCTCCTTGTTCCGCTCTGCTGATTCGACGAACTCCTTGAGTTGTTTCCGAGCCTTTGTCTGGCGCTCACGCATCGCATCAACCTGACGCTCTATCAACGAAATGGTGCCTTTGCGCTTGTGAGGAATTTTCATCTTCATCAAAAGGGCATCGTGTTCAGTAAAGAATTCAGGATTGGCCTTGAGGTAACCTGCTACGGCCTTATCGTCTAGTTCATCGCTCATATTTGTAATCGACCTTCAAAAACACGACAGGTAGGCCCCGTCATCATGATGGGCGCACCCTCACCTGCCCAACTTACCGACAGATTACCGCCGGTGAGTTCAACTTCGACGTTCTCGCCCAGCAATCCCTGTCGACGCCCGCTCACCACCGCGGCACAAGCGCCCGTTCCGCATGCTTTAGTTTCACCCACGCCGCGCTCAAATACCCGCAATCGTATCCGTTCGCGGGAAAGAATCTGCATAAATCCAACGTTTACCCGTTCTGGAAATCGCTCGTGAGACTCCATGATGGGACCCAGTGTTTCTACTGGGGCAGTATCTACATTGTCGACCACTATGACCGCATGTGGGTTTCCGACGTTAACCGCTCCGATAGTGACAGGTTTGGGATTGCCTTGGAGGACGATGTCGTACATCACCTCGCACGAGTCTGCCAGGAATGGAATCTCAGAGGGAGTCGTCACCGCCCCCCCCATATCAACCGTCACCTTTCCATCGCGCTCGAGCGTTGCTTTGATCGTGCCGTTGCTGGTTTCCATGAGAATAGTGGACTTGGTGGTAAGCCCTTGATCTCTTACAAAGCTGAGGAAACACCTGGCACCGTTACCACATTGTTCCGCTTCGCTTCCGTCGGCATTATAGATTCTGTAACGGAAATCTGCTTCTGGGATATTTGGAGGCGTTACCGTCAGTAATTGATCAAAACCAATACCAAAACGACGATCGGACAGTGCCCTGATCATGTCGGGTTCTAGCAGGGCGCGCTGGGATATGAGATCAACGACCATAAAATCGTTGCCCAATCCATGCATTTTGGTGAATCTGAGAAGCATCGGTCTAATTTACTCATGCATTAACGCTTTGCAACTGAACGGACGTCAAGCTCCGGCAGCAACAGAGCGTTTATTCCGCTCAGTCCACTTAGTTTAATGCGTATCAAAGGTATAGAACGTTCGGATCAATGGTCTCTTATCGCCCGTCAATTCGGTAGTGATTCCAGGCTTAAGAGATCGTCCATCGTCTCGCGACGCCTGATGCAATGATGTAAGTTGCCGTTCACTAGGACCTCCGGCGCTCGCGTGCGCGAATTATAGTTTGAGCTCATCACAAAACCATAGGCGCCTGACGACATTATGGCGAGCAAATCATCTTCTGCCAAAGTGAGCAGGCGATCTTTGGCAAGAAAATCGCCAGTCTCGCAAATAGGCCCAACGATATCCCATGTCTTCTCAGCCTCTGATGAGTCTGCGCCTTGAACAGGCACAACGTCCTGCCAGGCGCTGTAAAGTGCGGGCCTGATGAGATCGTTCATTGCCGCATCGACGACTGCAAAATTTTTGTCTTCAGTTTCTTTCAGGGCGTTGACCTTGGTGATTAACACGCCCGCGTTGGCAACAATGCTTCTACCCGGCTCGAACATGAGTCTTTCTGAGCGCCCGCTCATAGCTTGACCAACCGCGCTGGCGAAATCAGACAGATCGATTGGTGTCTCATCTTTGTAACGAACACCGATACCGCCTCCGAGATCAATATGCTGGACTGTGATGCCGCGAAGCGCCAAGGAATCGACGAGTTGCAGCACCCTAGCCAGCGCATCCAGAAAAGGACTTAGATCGGTGATCTGCGAGCCAATGTGGCAATCCACGCCAACAATATTGAAATCCGGGTTGGAAGCCGCGATCTCATACAACGCGGTTGCCGCGTCGACAGAAACTCCGAACTTGTTTTCCTTTAACCCCGTTGAGATGTAAGGATGTGTCTTTGGATCAACATCGGGATTCACACGTATGGAGATCGGCGCTTTGCATCCGATGTCTTTAGTGACCCTGGCGATTCGATCAAGCTCACTTCGCGACTCAACGTTGATACAGCCAATGCCGGCCTGGAGCGCCGCTGTTATTTCCCAGTCTTCTTTGCCTACGCCGGAAAATACCGTTCTGCCGGGATCGCCGCCTGCTTTGATCACACGTTGAAGCTCACCTCCGGAAACAATATCGAAACCGGCACCCAGTTTGGCCAACAATTGCAGAATCGCGATGTTTGAATTGGCTTTAACCGCGTAACAAAGATCATGGGGATGACCGCTGAAAGCGCCGGTAAATGCTTGATAGGCTTCGGTGATCAATGCCGCGGAATATACAAACGTCGGCGTGCCGTACTGATCTGCAATAGTTTTGAGCGAAACCTCTTCAACAAAAAGCTCGCCATCGATCCGATGGAACATAATTACCTCTGCTCACCTTGGTTGGAAGATTTGCGTGCTTCAGACACATGATCGGCGAGTTCGCTTGAATCTTCCGGGAGAAAGAGTGGCCCTTTCTGCCCGCAGGCAGACAACAGACAGACTGCCAGCAATATCAGAACTGATCGCATCGTTTTCAGGCCATTTAAAGAAGGGGTGCAGTATACTGGAGCTTGTCACTCACTGAAACAAAAGAGCCAATGGGAGAAACCTTGGACGACCGCGAATTTCAGGACCTTGTAGATCAGGATTTTATGCGCATCGAAGATGCTGTAGATGAGCTGGATGTGGATATCGATATTGATTCAGCCGGTGGTGTGTTGACCTTTACCGCGCCTGACGAAAGCCAGATTATCCTGAGTCGACAGGTGGCTGGTCACGAAATATGGGTGGCGGCTAAATCCGGAGGTTTTCACCTAAAAAAGACCGAGACAAGCTGGTACTGCGATACGACATCGGAAGACCTCGAAGCCATCGTGAACCGTGTTTTTAAGGAGCAGGCGGGGCTACCGGTATTTAACTAACGCCTCGGTGATTACGCCGGCATGAGCCGGTGCGGGTTCATTTCTTTGAGGCCGGCGACGTTCTAACCCGCTTTACCCTGCTCTAATTGGTTCTGAGTCTATTGAATTCTGTTTCGCGCCCGCTCAATGGCCGATTTGACCTGACCCGGCGCGGTCCCACCAATATGGTCTCTTGCTGCCAGAGAACCCTCTAGTGTCAGTACTTCATAGACATCGTTGTCTATGAGAGGACTCGCTGCTTTCAACTGGTCGATATCGAGTTCTGATAAATCTTTGCCCTCCCTTATGCCGAGAGCCACCAATTTGCCGACGACATCGTGAGCGTCTCGGAACGGCAAGCCTCGCTTTACCAGGTAGTCCGCAAGGTCAGTGGCCGTAGCAAAACCCTTGAGGGCTGCGTTTCGCATATTGTCCCGCTGTGGCTCCATCGCCGGGATGAGGTCGGCGAATGCAGTCAGGCAATGCAATAAGGTGGTGACCGTGTCAAACAGGGGTTCCTTGTCTTCCTGATTGTCTTTGTTGTACGCCAAAGGCTGACCCTTCATGACGGTAAGCAGTGTTGTTAGCGAACCGAATACTCGACCACTTTTACCGCGAACCAGTTCGGGCACGTCGGGATTTTTTTTCTGCGGCATGATGGATGAACCAGTACAGAACCGATCTGGCAGGTCGATAAAGGCGAATTGCGGGGATGCCCACAAAATCATTTCTTCTGACCAACGTGACAAATGCATCATCAGTACGCTACCCGCAGCGCAGAACTCAATGGCGAAATCCCGGTCGCTCACAGCATCCAAAGAGTTTTCCGCGACAGAATCGAAACCCAGTAATTCTGCTGTCAACTGCCTGTTGATAGGATAGGTCGTGCCGGCCAATGCCGCCGCGCCTAGCGGCAAGACGTTGACGCGCTTTCGGCAGTCCAACATGCGCTGATAGTCGCGTTCGATCATTTCGAACCACGCCATCAGATGATGAGCAAAGGAAATGGGTTGTGCCACCTGAAGATGCGTGAAACCGGGCATGATGGTTAGGGTCTCATTTTCTGCAAGATTAATGATGCCGTGTTGTAACTGCCGAATCTTGGCGAGGAGGTTGTCCAAACGGTCTCTTAAATACAGCCGGATGTCTGTTGCTACCTGATCGTTGCGTGATCGGCCCGTGTGCAGTTTCTTGCCAGTATCGCCAATTCGCCGGGTCAGCGCACTTTCGATGTTCATATGAACATCCTCAAGTTGCGTCGACCACTTGAACTCACCTGATTCTATGTCTTGCAAAATATCCAGTAGGCCCTGCTTCATTGCGCCTAGTTCGTTGTCTGTAATAATGCCGACGGATTCGAGCATCGTGGCGTGCGCTATGGAGCCTGCTATATCGTAGGGTGCGAGCACCTGGTCGAATTCAACCGACGCCGTGAATGATTCGACGAAGGCGTCGGTAGCCTCACTAAAGCGACCGTCCCAGAGTTTGGCTGAAGTGTTTTCAGTATTGTTGTTGGACACGGTTTTGCTCTGGTAAAAATGAGGGCGAGATTATAACAGTAAGGGATAAGTGCGACAGGGGGCGCTGGCGTTTATCCCCCTGCCCTCTATTTACAACAGAGCCTCAATAAGAGGGCTATGATCGTTGAGCCGGCCCGTGAACCGGATAAGATGCCTACCAGCGGGTCAATAGTCGTCAATAGGTTGGCGCCCTCATACAGGAATAGACTCATGACTCGACTAACGCCAGATTCCTTTTAACCCATAGCCC